>WGBU01000091.1 GCA_015494155.1 Deltaproteobacteria bacterium
CAGTGAGAAAGACCTGGAGCAGGTCTGTATCTGGCGGTAGCTCTAGTAGTTGTGCAAATTCGGGCATCTTTTTCCTTAAAAAACCATCTGTGATGCGGATTCTGTCTCTTTTGGGCCTAAATGGCAAGATATCGTAGAAAAAGCCCCTCTTTTGCACATTGCCTGCCATGTCTTCTGCAATGATGAAGATGTTTCTATTTGATTTTTCTGCCAGCACCGGGATTGCAAATAGACAGGAATATTGGCCCTGTGCATCTCGATCAAAGGGTTTAAAAAAGGTATCGCCCACAAGGATGCCACTTTTTTTCACATCTTCATTCACCCTGTAGGTCACAAGGCCACTGCCGCCTATCCTCACGTTGTGGACCTCGCTCACCAGCAATATCCTTGGGGGAGTAATGTCTATGGTCACGGCCTTTTTTATTTCGCTTAGGTTCCCCTTCAGCTCGCCTCTAAGGCTTGCATCGTGTGCAAGTACAATGATTTGTGCGTCCCCGTTCTTAAAACCCAGCCTTTTCGCATTGACGTCCCATTCTGCTGTGGTCTCCTTTACTGGAGAGCCTTGCCACCAGTTTACGATTTGGAAGGTCTTTTTCTCAAGTTCTACACGTTTGTCCCCCTGTTGGATCACCAACTGGATATTGCGCAGGCCAGACTTTTTGTCCCTGGCCATTACCACCACCCTCGATGACTTTCCCAAGTAGTTATCTGGTGCAATTATCTTAAGTTCAGGGCCTGTTCCCTCTAGGAGCAATGTTCCGAAATATCCACCTACGCCCACTGCTCCCAGTACGATCAATATTAAAACGGTATAAAAGAGGCGTTTCATGGTTCGACCACCCTTCCATTAAATCTATTCATTGCCTGATGGATGCCTTCCTCAACAAAGCACAGAACCCCATCCTTTGCAAGCTGGAGTACCTTTTTAAAGTGATCTAGTTCAAGAGGTGAAAATCGCTCAAGGACGTATCTCTTCACATCTTTGCTGCTGGTTGGCCTGCCAATGCCTATTCTTAGCCGTGGAAAGTCTTTCGTGCCCATGTGTGTTACTATGGACTCAATGCCCCTGTGTCCACCTGTTCCACCATTTAGTTGAAATCTGATCTTCCCAAGGGGGAGGTCCAGGTCGTCGTGACAGACAAGGACCCTTGTGAGGTCCAGTTTGAAGAAGTCAACCAGCGGCCTGAGCGCCTCTCCGCTCCGATTCATGTAGGTCATGGGTCTGAAGAGGGTCAGGGTCTGGCCAGAGTAATCGCCCTCGCTATAGTCACCCTTAAATCGGCTTTCCTCTCTAAAAGGTGGAAAGTGGAGGTGATCGGCCAGATATTCACACAAAAGAAAACCCGCATTGTGGCGGGTCTTCTCATACTCTCTTCCTGGATTTCCAAGCCCAACTATGAGGTAATTAGGCCTCTTCAGTCTCTACTACCTCCTCTTCAAGACCTTCTTCTGCCTCCTCCTCTGTTGCGGCCTCCATTGCACCAGAACCGACTATTGTCACGATTGTGAGCCTTGGGGGATCGATGATACGCACACCCTCAGGTGGCTCTATGTCCCCTATGTGGATTGCCTCACCAAGACCAAGATCTGAGACGTCCACCTCGATCTCATCGGGGATGTTGGTGGGGAGGCATGCCACTTCAAGGGTGCGTCGCTTGATCTCAAGGACACCCTTTTCCACCTCAACGCCCCTGGCCTTACCAACCAGCTTCACTGGGACCTCTACGTGAAGCTCTCTATCCATGGAGACTTCATAAAAATCAATATGTTGAATAGAATCGTTGACTGGATGGAACTGGAATTCCTTTATGAGAGCGAGACGCTGCTCGCTTGCGCCATTATTCTTGAGATTGAGGGTGAAGAGTATCCTCTCTCCCTTGGCCCGTGTGAGCATTTTTTGTAGGTCAAAGGCATTTACAGCGAGTGGGACTGGCGTACTCCCTGGACCGTACAATATTGCCGGGATCATACCCTCTGCCCTCAGTTTACGGGCAACTCCTTTGCCTGTCTTATCTCTCACAGTTGCTTCCATCTCAAATTTTAACATCGCTAGTGACCCTCTCTTGGATTAGTATTTGTTAAACAAATAATGAACTCACCGAGTCATCATTGTGTATCCGTCTGATTGCCTCTCCCAATAGATCGGCTACTGAGAGTACTTTTATCTTGTCTAGTGCCCTTGCCTCTTCAGAAAGGGGAATTGTATCTGTGACGATCAAAGATTCCAGGGCCGAATCCCTAATCCTTCCTATAGCAGGGCCAGACAAGACAGGGTGTGTAGCACACCCGTGTACCTCTTTTGCACCATGCTCTTTGAGTGCCTGGGCAGCATGGCACAAAGTGCCTGCCGTGTCAACCATATCATCCAGGATAATGGCAATTTTATCTTTTACATCACCAATAATGTGCATGACCTGGCTTTCATTGGGCCTAGAACGCCTTTTATCTATTATTGCAAGCCCTGCTCCGAGCCTCTTGGCAAAGGCCCTGGTCCTCTCCACTCCCCCTGCATCGGGAGAGACCATGACCACGTCGTCGCCATTGGTAAACTTCTTTAAGTGCTCCAAAAGGACCGGCGCTGCAAAGAGGTGGTCCACTGGAATGCTGAAGAAACCCTGGATCTGACCTGCGTGGAGGTCCACTGCCAAGACCCTTCTGGCACCAGCCGTGGTGACAATGTCTGCAACGAGCTTTGCGCTGATAGGGACCCTTGGAGCGGCCTTTCTGTCTTGTCGGGCATAACCATAGTAGGGCATGACAGCAGTTATTCGCCTGGAAGAGGCCCTCCTCAACGCATCTATCATAATGAGGAGTTCCATTAAGTTGTGGTTCACTGGGGGACAGGTGGGCTGGATCACGAAGACATCGGCTCCCCTTACATTTTCCCCTATTTCTACAAAGACCTCACCGTCTGAGAAGGTCTTGACAGAGGCCCTGCCCATGGGAAGGCCAAGGTAGTCGCAGATCTTGTGGGCCAACTCTGGGTTGGCATTGCCTGTGAATATCTTGATCTTGTTAATAGGCATCTTTGTCACCCCTCGGGATTACATAAAAAAATTGGCTGGGGTGGGAGGATTCGAACCTCCGAATGCGGGTTCCAAAGACCCGTGTCTTACCACTTGACGACACCCCAACCGAAATATTTCAGTGCGTCCTCTTATTACAGGCTATCTACCACTTCCATACGTGGTACATTTGGGCCAAGCTCTCTTCTAAGATACGTTATCGCCTCTAGGGCCCTTTGTTTTGAGTCGAAGTGCCCAAAAATTGTCGATCCGCTACCTGTCATTAGGGCTACCTTGGCACCAACCTCCAAGAGCTTGTCCCTATACCTTTTGAGCACTGGAAACCTAGTAAAAACAACAGTTTCAAAGTCATTTACCCAGTGCATAAAGGCGCCTAATTTTTCTGGCACAAAACTAATTTCTACTTCGCTATTTGTCAATACAAAATGGCCATACGCCCACCCAGTATCTACGTGTATATCAGGCATAATAAGGAGATAGTGGTGTGTGGGCAAATGAACTGGTTCCAGGATATCTCCAATGCCTGTTGCAACACAACTGGGTGCCTCATGGATGAAAAAGGGGCAATCTGCGCCAAGCTCCCGTGCCATCTCAAGGAGTCTCTCCTGACTTATAGGGCACCCCAGGGCATCATTGAGTGTCTTCAATACGCATGAGGCATCGCTACTCCCACCGCCTAGGCCCGCTCCAGCAGGTATATGTTTGTCTAGTTGGATGGCTATGTGGAGATTGGCTCCAGTTTCGTTTAAAAAGAGTTCTGCGGCCCTATAGGCTATATTGGTGGGACCAATTGGAATTGTGGGGTTGCCCAGGACATTCACTGTGATACTGGATTTTTGGCCTTTTGCCTCATCTATCCCAAGGAAGACTAGGTCCCACAAGGTGATCTTTCTAAAGAGAGAATAAATGGTGTGGTATCCATTGGCGAGCCTCCCTGTAATCCGCAGGAAACAATTTATCTTTGCAGGGGCTTTAGTCTTAATACAAAGTCTCACTCTTTGACCGCCTTGACGTATCTCATCTTGAGGTCATACAAAATGTGTCCCAAGAGGGCCTCTTCATCCTCTTCCAGGTTCCCTTTGGTCTTTTGTTTCAGCATCTCCAGGGTGTCAATGGTGTGTTTTGCACAGGCAAGGTCCTTGAGCATCTCCCCTGATTGCGGTTCTGGAATCTCACCTAGACAGACGAGACACGACGTGTTTAGGGACATGATAAAAGTGGTAAACGTCACTTCAGGCAATATGGGTCTTTCGCTCATGGCATTCCTCCATTTTTCTGGTTTGGTTTTCATTCTTGATGTATAGAATAAAGACAAAATCGCCTGTGTGCATTACAAATATTTAACCCAGATTATGCAATTGGTGAGTTTACCCAAGATGCGAGGCGCGCGGGGAGAAGGCATACTTAGGTATTCCGAACTCCGAGCAACAAAGCAGATTGGGCAAAATCGCCAATCCCGAAGGGCTGAGAAAGGGCAAAAAAACTAAATGAATTCGGCTGTACAAAAAAAGGTGAATTTTCAGCAACCGTTTGCAATATGGCAATACATCGATATAAATGGGAAATGTCATTTTTGCCCCTTTCGAAGTGCATAAACAGGGTTTAAGGGAATGTGTAATAAATATGGGTATCAATTCTAATAACACCCTCTTTCCAGATGGCTTTTTTGTGGAGGACAAGGAAGACGTTGACGAATCGGGCCTCCTGGCCTCAGTGAGCGTCAGCGAATTCCTGAATGGTTTAAGGGACCTCATAGAAGAAGAATTCCCCTATGTGGCCATAAGAGGCGAGGTGTCCAGCATATCCATTCCACGGTCTGGACACGCCTATTTCATCTTAAAAGACCCTGATGCCCAGCTAAAGGCTGTCATGTTTCAAGGGGCGAGGAATCGATCACGTTTTTTCCCAAAAGAAGGGGATGAGATCATAGTCTTTGGAAGGCCCAGTCTATACAGGCCACGGGGAGACTTACAAGTAATTGTCGATAGGGTTTTGCCATATGGGGAAGGGAGGCTTGAGCGCCTCTTCAACGAATTAAAGGATCGGTTGGATCGAGAGGGCCTCTTCTCTCAGGGGGCCAAGAGACCCATACCTGAATTTCCAGACCGCGTATTTGTCATCACATCCCCCACTGGAGCCGCCATAAGGGACTTCATAAAGACTGCCAGAGGCCGCCTGGTCACCTCAGATGTAATTGTCTGCCCAACCCGCGTCCAGGGCGATGGGGCAGATCGTGAGGTAATCTTTGCCATAGACCTGGCAGAGTCCATGGCAGGCCCAAACGATGTCTTGGTCATTACCAGGGGCGGTGGTTCGCGTGAAGACCTCTGGACCTTTAATAGCGAGGCACTGGCAAGGCGAATCTACTCCTGCAAAGTACCTGTTGTATCTGCAGTTGGCCATGAGATAGACTTTACCATTGTAGATTTTGTTTCAGACCTTAGGGCTCCTACTCCAACAGCTGCAGCACAGGTGCTATTTCCTTCTAGAGAAGAATATGAAGATGCACTGATCCATTTGGGCGAACGCCTCACAAGGTCTGTGTCATATAAGATCATGGAAAGGCGCCATGCCATAAAGGACCTTGCCCATAGGCTGAGAGACCCCAAGACGTACCTCTATGAGTCGAGGGTTACCTTGGACGATCTCTCTTATAGGCTCGAAAGGAGGCTCACAACCCTTATTGCTCATGAAAAGGAATGCCTCAAGGATCTGGATTCCAGGCTAACCTTTGGCGTGGTTAACAAACTGAGTCTGTCAAAGTACAATTTAAAGAGGCTCTCATCCAATTTAGAGGCCCTGAGCCCCCTTAAGGTATTGGCAAGGGGCTACTCACTGGTATCGAGACACGAGGATGGGGCCATAGTCAAAGAAGCGTCCATGGTGAGAGTTGGTGAACGCCTGGTCATCAGGCCTGCTAAGGGCCATATAAAGTGTATTGCTGAGGAGATAGTGGAGTGATGTATAGAAACTTGAAGAGCTCTTGTGGGAGGATCCTTTTAATAATTCTCACATTCTCCTTGGTGTCCACTGGAACCTGCCTTGGAAAGAGTAGAATAATCGAAGTACACCTTGAATCTACCCCCTTGTTTCCTGGCACCTTCACCAAGGTGACCTTGGTGCCTAGGTTGGAAGGAGTTAATCTCGTAGGGGCATGGTTTGATGGGCGTGAAATTCCTCTGGTGAGGGATGGAGGGGCCTATTGGTGTCTGATTGGAATCGGGCTCGGGGAAAGGCCAGGCAAAAAGATCCTCTCTATGAGGTGGGAGAGGAGGGGGGAAAGGGGCGTAGAGGTCACCGCCATTCCAGTGAAGAAAAAGGAATATCCCAAGGAATTTTTAAGGGTTTCTAAAAAGATGGTGGAGTTCTCGAAAAAGCAATTGGAGCGCGTCTTGGCAGATCAAAAGGCCATAAGAGAGGCAGTCAAACCAGTTACCAAGCGCCCTCTTTTTCAAGGAGGCTTCATTAAGCCAGTCCCTGGGGCTGTGAAGAGTCAATTTGGACTTAGGCGCTTCTTCAATAACAAACCAAGGAGCCCCCATTCCGGAGTGGATCTAAAGGCCCCCATGGACACCCCTGTCTTATCCTGCAACAGTGGTAGGGTGGTACTGGTGAGGGACTGCTATCTCAGTGGAAAGACCGTGGTAATAGACCATGGCCTTGGTCTTTATTCAATATATGCACATCTAAACAAGGTGTTTGTTCGAGAAGGACAATTTTTAAAAAAGGGGGAGAGAATCGGTCTCTCTGGGATGAGTGGTAGGGCCACTGGCCCCCATCTACACTGGGGAGTGAGCCTGTATGGAATGCGTTTAGACCCTTTAGCACTCCTAAAAGTTTTTTAATTTTTTAGTCAATTTTTCCGATAAAAAGAGTAGAAGAGATGTATTGATAGAACGAAATAGGCATGACCATGGAACCCAAAGGCATTTCCATACCTGGATTAATACAAACACCTAATAGCCAGGTTAAGGATGATAAGAGATCAGAGCCACCTGTAAGGCCAGTCCTTGGCTCAAAAGGGACAGAGATGGAGGTCCTGTCTGAGTCCTCCAACAGCATTGGGGGAACAGGTAGGGGTACTGCATCAATTACTGAGAAGGAGGCGGAAAGGGCTGTTCAGATCCTTAAAGAGGACCTCAAAAATGTACCCAGCATAGAGGTGGACTGGAATTTCAATCGGGATGCCGGGATCTTGGTGGTTCAGGTGAAGGACAAGGCGACGGGAAAGGTGTTGAGGGAGATCCCTCCAGAGCAGGTGCTCAAGATCTTAGGGGGTGCCTCTACCCAGGGCATCATCATAGACAAAAAGGCATAGATCAAAAATCAATATCTAACTTGACCTCAAGGGC
>WGBU01000092.1 GCA_015494155.1 Deltaproteobacteria bacterium
CCTCTCTACCTTGACCACTGCCCCTGGTACAAGCCCCATACCAAGAAGCCTCTTTTTCACCTCTTTTGTTGCCCTTATGCGTCGTAATACCCCCTTCTGTCCTGGTGAAAGGTCTGCCAGGGCGATCCTCGCAGGTTCTTCTCCAACATCTTTCCTACCGTGCAAGGCATCCTTTGCAAGCTGTACGCACCTTTCACACCCTTCTTCCATGCTGCTACACTCAAGGTGCCTTTTAAATCCTTCGATTAGTTTTCTTCCCCCGAGTGGGCATATGTCAATGAATTCAATAAATTTAATCAGTCTTTCCACTACCTCTGACTGAATTCCATGTTCTAGTTGGCACGCTGCCTTATCCGCCTCCACAGGATCAATATTTAAGACCGTTTCCAAAAACTCTTTTAATATCTTGTGCTTTCTTACTACCTCCCGAGCGACACTCTCACCCTCTGGTGTAAGAGTGATAACATCGTATGGGGCATAGTTGAGGAGATTTCGCTTAGAAAGGGCTTTTAGCGCGCCTGTAACCGAGGCATTGCTCACCTTCAACCTGGCAGCCACATCCTTTGCCCTCACAGCCCTCTTTTCCTGGATAATATTATAGATGGCCTCAAGATAATCCTCTAGGCTTGCTGAAAGAGGGGTTTTATCTGCCATTTTCAAAAAAATCTCCTTTAAAAAGAAGGGCTAACTTACGATTAAAACCATCTTTTGAATATCAGTCAAGTTTTTTAGGCACATCTATTTTTTTTAATTTGACTTGACAAACGCCTTTCCTCATTTTAAAAGGGACAAATTATTTAGGTGTGCCTAAAAAAATACGATCGATTAAATTTCTGTAGGAGGTGCTAAAGTGAACCTATCTCTTTTCCACATGGATGTCGGGGCCTTAGGGAAGATTTCAGGCTTTGATGAGGCCAAGATTAGTTACAAAAAGAGACTATTATCCATGGGAATAACCCCGAATACCCCCTTTAAGGTCACAAGAATCGCCCCTATGGGAGACCCCATTGAGATCAAGATAAAGGACTACAGGCTGAGCCTTAGAAAAGAAGAGGCAAAGACCATTATGGTGGAGGAGATTGAGCCATGAGAAACGCTATTAAGATTGGAATATTAGGGAATCCTAACTGTGGAAAGACCACACTATTTAATGCATTGACTGGTGCACGGCAGCGGGTTGGAAACTGGCCAGGGGTGACTGTGGATAAAAAGACCGGTTTTTTTGATTATAAAGGAAAAAAGGTAGAGGTAATAGACACTCCGGGCATATATTCACTCTCTGCCTCATCTTTGGATGAAAAGGTTGCACGGGACTTTCTCATTTCAGGCGAGGCAGATGTCATTGTCAACATAGTAGACGCCTCCAATCTTGAACGAAATCTCTATTTGACTCTCCAACTTATTGAGATGAGACTTCCCTTGATAGTGGCCCTTAACATGATGGATGTGGCAGAGGAAAAGGGTGTTCATGTCGACGTAGAATCCTTGGCTCGAGAACTTGGCTGTCCTGTCGTACCTATGGTTGCATCAAAGGAAATGGGAATAGAATCACTAAAGGAAGTCATAATTGATAGTAAAGGAAAGGAACTCTTACCGACGTTTCAAATAAAATGGCCCTCTCAAATTGAGACTGCAATAAAAAAACTCGTTCCATATATTGATCAGAAAGATCTCCCTCCGGGATGCCCTGTTAAATGGCTTGCTCAAAAGTGTCTTGAAAATGACCAAGAGATTGTAGGCCGTTACCTCGATCCAGAAAGTATCTCTCTTTTGTACCAGTTAAAAGAGGAAATCGAAAGATTACAAGGAGACGAACTGGATATCCTAATTGCCCAAGCAAGATATGAATCAATATCGAACCTCATAAAAAAGACCACCTCCCGTGTCAAAGAGGCAAGGGAAACGCTCTCTGACAGGATAGATAGAATTGTTTTAAATAGAATACTTGGCATACCACTCTTTCTCTTTGCCATGTATCTCATGTTTCTCTTTGTAATCAATATAGGTGGCGCATTTATAGACTTTTTCGACATCTTGGGAGGTGCAATCTTCGTGGATCTGCCCAGGGGCCTTTTGTCTGCGGTCAATGCCCCTGATTGGATAAAGACCATCATTGCCGATGGCATTGGAGGCGGTATCCAGACCATGGCCACATTTATACCTCCAATAGGTTTCATGTTTCTGGGTCTCTCATTTCTGGAAGATTCAGGATATATGGCAAGGGCCGCCTTTGTAATGGATAGATTCATGCAGTTTTTAGGCCTTCCAGGGAAATCGTTTATTCCCATGCTAGTGGGCTTTGGATGCAATGTCCCGGCAATAATGGCCACAAGGACCCTTGAAAGTAAAAGGGACAGAATCTTGACCATCCTCATGGTACCCTTCATGTCGTGTGGAGCTAGGCTTCCGGTATATGCCCTCTTTGCCGCGGCCTTTTTCCCCCACACAGGACAAAATATCGTGTTTTTACTCTACCTCTTGGGCATAGGCGCCGCAGTCCTCACAGGACTAATACTGAAAAATACCATTCTGAAGGGGGAAATAACCCCATTTCTAATGGAACTTCCTCCCTATCATCTACCCACTTTTAAGTCGGTCTTTTTGAGGGCCTATGAGAGGTTAAAGGCCTTTTTATTCCGGGCCGGAAGAATACTGGTGCCCATAATAGCTGTCCTGGCCTTTTTAAATTCCATTGGCACAGACGGAAGCTTCGGAAATGAAAACACATCGAAGTCAGTCCTCACAAAGATTGGCAAGACCATTACCCCTATATTTTCACCAATGGGCATTTCACATGAAAACTGGCCTGCAACAGTAGGCATATTTACAGGGGTCTTCGCGAAAGAGGCAGTAGTTGGCACCCTTAATTCACTCTATGGCTCCATGGATATTGGCAATGAGGGGCGGGAGAAGGCCCCTGTTCATGATGAAGAACGAACCCCAGACCTTGGCTCATCGATCAAAGAGGCATTTGTCTCAGTGCCAAACAACCTATTACAGATCTCCAGTGCCATCCTCGATCCATTGGGGCTAAAAATCGACACATCAAATATTTCAACAATTGCCAAGGAGCTAGAGGTAAATCGCTCCACATTTGAGCATATGAAACACTTTTTTGGATCCACTGCGTCTGCCTTTGCATACCTTTTGTTCATACTCCTCTATTTTCCATGTAGCGCTGCCACAGCGGCTGTCTATCAAGAGACTGATATTAAATGGACCGTCTTTACAGGGGCCTGGACCACCTTTCTGGCATGGTCTAGCGCCACACTATTTTATCAACTGGCGACCTTTAAAGATCATCCGGGAAATGCCATGTTATGGCTGTCTGCCATAAGTGCACTCTTCACGATTTTCGTTATGACACTCTTTTTCCTGGGAAATAGAGAAAACAGGAAATGGACTGCCCAACCAGAGGCGCATGCTTGCTCAGTTACAAAAAATAAACAGGGAAACATGACGCTTCTTTCTAGCCCAAAATACACCTGTGGCAATTGCAGTCGCTGTCGGTGATGGGAAAGGCGCTTATTTAAATGGAAATACTTTTTTGTTTTGTTTTTTAGGAATAACTAAAAATTTTTGGCACTATTTTAGTTTTTTTGACTTTTAAATCAGGAGGTAAACATGATACCTAAGTGGCAAACGTTTCTTCTTATAATGCTTTTTACCTTCTTTGTTTATCCCTTAGGGGAGGCAGGGGCCGAACACTACGATGAGCTAAAGGGTGAGGTAAAGCGCCTCATAGAGGAAAATAAACGACTTATGGAGCGCTTAAAGAAGGTTGAACGAGAACTTTCGGCCCTCAAGGCAAAGCAGCCGGGAAATCTAGTAGAAGAGGACCTACCAGGTGCAGAAAGCCTCGGAGAGGCTGTAAGAGAACGGGTGACCTTAAGCGGTCTCCTAGAGTTTGGCGGTGTGTATCGAAACACATCGTATGGGCATAAAGTGGAAGAAGAGGAAAGCGACCTTGCTATGACCACTGTGGAACTTGATTTTTCCGCACAAATCATGGACTGGGTGAATGTTACAGGAGTGCTTTTATATGAAGACCCTACTTTTACCCCTGAAGAGAATAGTCTTGATGTGGATTCAGCCTCTATAGTCCTGGGCCATAATGAAGGGCCTCTTACCCTAACACTTGGAAAGGTCTATATGCCCTTTGGGGCCCTTTTCACTACTTTTCCAGACGCCCCCCTGATTGATTCACCCCTCACCCTCCTTTTAGGTGAGGCCAATGAAAAGGCGGCCATCCTGGAGTATTCCACTGGTGGACTCTTTATCTCGGCCTATGCGTTTAATGGAGATGTAGAAGAGAGAGGAGGGGCCGAAAACAGGATCGATGGCTACGGGTTTGACATAAATTTTCAGTACGGCTTTGACTTTTCGCAGTTAAACTTCTACAAGAGGGGAGAAAAATTTAAGCACAAACAGGAGTCCTGTATAGATTTTGTGGTAGGTGCATCATACATATCAAACCTTGCAGATTCAGACTATATATCTGACATGATAGGAGATGTTGTGGATAATTATGTTGGCGGCATAGACCTATATTATCATCTGGAGCATCGCCGCCTCTTCCTCGATATAGAATTCATGGGGGCCACTGAAAGATTCTCAGGATCTGTGCTCCCATCTGGCAACAGTGGAGCAAGGCCCTATGTATGGAATCTTGAGGCCGGTTTTACCTACAACTGGTGGAAGGAAATCCAGGTAGCCTTCCAATGGGCAGGCTCCCATGACACAGAGTCCCTAGCCATACCTAAGAGGCGATATGGCGTAAACTTAAACCAGTTACTCTTTGAGGGAGTGACCTTTTCCCTTGGATACATCCATGATGAATATCATGATAACGACATAGAGGGACGTGATGCCAGGGAGCTTGCCTATGGCCAGATGGCTGTGGCATTCTAATACTACCTAAATTCTGCACGGCAAAAGGGGGCAAAAATGAATTTTAGGGGAGACAAAATCCCTCCCATTCAATAGACAGAAGCAATAAGTCGCTCATACTCAATTGTTATAAGTAATTGGACACTGGTTGACTGGTCAGTTAGTCTCTTCATAAATTCAAAACCTTACACCGGAATTATGTGAGGGGCCTATGAAAGACAAATATGATGAGATGTGGAAAAAACTAGACCTTGATATCACTGCCCATGAGGCGCTTCTTACCGTGCTTGGCCAGTTCTATGACGACATCTATTTGACCCAACAGGGCAGACTAAAGGGGATGGAATATCTGGACTTTGTCATGAGCGAGGTGCATGGCCTCCGGATCAAAGAACTCCAGGATGCCAAGGACGAAGGGCGTAAAGTCATTGGTACCTTTTGCATATTCGTGCCCGAAGAGCTCATACTGGCTACGAATGCCGTGTGCGTAGGGTTATGTGCCGGGGCAGAGGCAGGATTTGACCTGGCAGAACGTTATCTTCCAAGGAATACGTGCCCCCTCATAAAATCGTTCTTTGGATTCCACCTTGCAAGGCTCTGTCCGTATATGAGTTCCTGCGACATGGTCGTGGGAGAGACCACCTGCGATGGAAAAAAGAAGGCCTATGAGATATTCAGTAAGTTTAAACCCACATATGTAATGGAAGTGCCACAGACCAAAAGTCATGAAGCAAAGGCCCTTTTTAGGAGTGAGATAGTAAGATTCAAACAACATCTTGAAAGACTCACTGGCGTAACAATAACACCGGAAAAGCTCTCTCAGAGTATCAAGATAGTCAACAGGCGCCGTAAGGCACTTCAACGATTGAACGCATTGAGAAGGGCCACACCTGCCCCAATTAGTGGACGAGACGCCCTGCTCATAAATCAAATAGCATTTTATGATGATCCACTCCGCTTTGCAGAAAACATTGAAAAGTTGTGCGATGAACTCAGTGAACGTGTAAACAGTGGGCAGGGAATTGTGCCAGAAGGGACAAAACGGGTACTCATCTCAGGGTGCCCAATGGCAATCCCCAACTGGAAGCTCCCTTATGTGGTGGAAAGTTCTGGTGCAGTGATAGTGGGTGAAGAAAGTTGTATTGGCTATCGCAACACCAGGGACCTGGTAAGGGAAGATGGGGAGACTCTGGATGAACTTCTTGATGCCCTTACAGAGCGTTATATGAAGATCGATTGTGCCTGTTTCACACCCAATGAGGAACGTCTGGACCACATAGTCACCCTGGCCCGGGAACTCAAGGTAGATGGTGTGATCCATTATGCACTCCAGTTTTGCCAACCATATTCCATTGAGGCAACACGGGTAGAGGAACGGTTGGCAGAGGAGGATATACCCTTTCTAAGGATCGAGACCGACTACTCCATGGAGGATACAGGGGCACTCAAGACCCGCGTCGAGGCATTCATAGAGACACTAGATTGAAAGGGCTCTTTTATGGTCACTGCCGGCATTGACATTGGCTCTCGCTCCATAGAACTTGTTGTATTAAAGAATGGTGAGATTCACCATGTGAGCCATGCCGAGACCTCATTTGATTATATAAACCAGGTAAAAGAACTGCTTTCAGGGATCAAAGCCGAACGCATTATCGCCACAGGTTATGGACGACACCTGGTGGCAAAAGAGCTAGGATTTCCCCATATTACAGAGATAAAGGCACATGCAGCAGGCATACATAGACTAGCACCCACTGTGAGGACAATTTTGGACATTGGAGGCCAAGACTCCAAGGCAATATCTATTGATTCAAAAGGCAGGGTCAGGCGTTTTGAAATGAATGATCGATGCGCTGCCGGCACAGGACGGTTCCTCGAAGTCATGGCACAGGCGCTTGGATGCCGGATCAGTGACTTTGGGGAGCTGGCCATGCGCGGGGATGATATGGTAAAGATATCCAGCATGTGCACTGTATTTGCCGAGACGGAGGTGGTTGCCCTGCGCGCTAGAGGTGCAAAACCAGCCGATGTTGCCAGGGCGTTGGTCAATGCTGTTATACAGCGTTCTGCCACCATGTTAAAAAGGGTGGGGATAGAGGGGGAGGTAGCATTCTGTGGTGGAGTTGCCAGAAACAGGGCAATAGTAGAAGGGCTTTCAAGGGTGCTTAACTGTTCAATAATCGTCCCGGAGAACCCTGAATTTACAGGTGCCCTTGGTGCTGC
>WGBU01000093.1 GCA_015494155.1 Deltaproteobacteria bacterium
CGCTTGGGATCGTGCCTCATCATGGCATAGAGTAAAAGTAGTGCATGTATGGAAGACATGGACCCACCAGGGTGACCACTACCAGCAAGGGTGGTGGAGATGATAATCCTTGAAACGCACCTCTGCCACATGGCTTGAAGCGCTTTTACGTCTTCTTCGTTCAACGATTCCTTACTCTTGTAATCGATTGTAAACACGGCCCTTCTACTTTGCTCCCTTTCCCTTTTGTTCCTTAGCCTTCAGCTCGTCGTATGCCTTTATGACCTCGTCTGTAATGTCTGCATCTGGTGCCACATAGTAGATACCAGGCATCTTGTTTTCAAGTATTAGGGAATAGCCTCTCTCTTTTCCTATCTTAGTTACTATCTTTTCAAGCTCTTTGAGTATTGGCTCCATTGTGCGCGACTCTGCCTGTCTCATCTCAAACTGGGCATCATCGCTTTGATCTTTAAATTCACGGAGCATCTTTTTATATTGTCTCTCTTTTTCTGCACGCGCTTCATCGCTTAGAAGCGGGGCCTTCTTCTCAAGATCGTCTTTAAAGGCCTTCAATTCCTCCTGCTTTTTTTTGAGCTCTTCCCGTAACTTTTCAAACTTCTTGTTGAGTTTCTCCATTGCAGCCTTGCCCGCGTGTGACTCGCGCATCACTTTCTGCATATCAATGACAGCGATCTTGCCCGTTGCGTTCGCAGTCATTGGATTCATTAAAAGACCCAGTAAAGACAGCACCAGTACTGCACACATCGATGCTCCCATTTTTCGATCCATATTGTTCACATTCCTCCTGTAAGATTTCCCTGTGTAAATGCTTTTGATGGGCATACAGACTGAGACAGACCTTTAACCTCTAAAACGCCAGGATAACCCCTACTATTCGTATTATATTTAAAGGTGCTCTGTCCTATCTGCTTATTATGACAAAATCGTCTCGCCTATTTTTTGCCCAGGCCTCTTCATTATGCCCTGGATCCAAGGGCCGCTCTTCCCCAAAGCTCACAGTATCAATGCGGCTCGGATCAATACCCATATTCACCAAGAAGTCTTTAGCACTCTTGGCGCGTTTTTCTCCTAGGGCAATATTGTATTCATTGGTCCCCCGTTCATCACAATTTCCCTGGATCTGTATCTTTACCTCTGGATGTTGCAAAAGATAGCGGGCATTGTGTTCCATACGTGAGATCATGTCGCCTCGAATATTATATTTGTCGAAATCAAAGTATATTGGAAGCAGCGGTGCTGAAGTCCTGCCCTCGCTGATTTCTTCCTCCTCCCCACCTTGGTGTGCCTTTCCACCAGCGAGTAGCTCCGACTCCTCCAGGCCTTCTTCCCTGGCTGCACCTTCTTCCACACCAGCTCCCTCACTGCCACCGATCTCTTCAGTTGCAATTCCCTGCTGGGATTGGGCAGTAGTGACACTTTTCTTTGCACAGCCGGTAAAGGTTATTAGAAAAAGGGATAGCAATCCCACTACAATTACACCAAAGACACTATTGAAGCCTCGGGCCATGGTCACCTCCCAATTCAAGCTTTATTGTAAGGCCCAACTTTAGCCAAGCCCCCCTAAAAATTCAACCTTCTTTTTCTAAAAACTTTCCCCAAGAAATATTGTAGTTGACACACAAAAATCATGGGGCATGATGCTAGAAAATGGGGAAAATTAACGTATTACTGGGTGAAAGAAGGGGTTCTGTATTAGTGATGGTGCTCTGGGTCCTGACCCTCCTCACCATGATTGTGGCATATTATTCAAGCCAAGTGCGAATCATGCGCAATGCCAGCCGCTATTTGTTTGATACAACAAAGGGGAGAATGGCGGCCTATTCTGTGTTGAAGATGGTTGCAATGCACATGAGTGAAACTGTTGAAAACGCAACCATGCTCGACGATGAATCCGCAATCCTACCGCAAGTCTCCTACTCGACCTCTGTGGGCACCACGCTGGTGGATTTTGTGGTAGAAAATGAATCGGGCAAGATCGATCTCAACAAGGTAAAAGAAGACTTTTTGAGGGGCTTTATGCGTTTTTTAATTGGCGAGGACGACCCCATAGAGGCAGACACCATTACAGATGGTATCTTGGACTGGCGCGATAAGGACAAGCTCGCAAGGACAAATGGGGCAGAGGATAGTTTATATAATGAAAAAGACCCACCCTACAGTGCGGCAAACGGGCCATTCAAAACCGTGGACGAACTGAGGCTCATAAATGGGGTAACCGACAGACTCTTCTATGGGCCACTAGAAGGACCCAATATACCTGATGGATGGCATGGCGGATTAGTGGATCTCTTTACTGTATATGGAATGGGACCTGAGGTAAATCCCGACTTTGCTAAGTCCCCTATAAGGGCATACATGGAGGAGAGTGGCCTAGATGGCAGTCAAGCCAAATCCACTGTGTGGCTCCTAAGGGCGAAGGTGGGACAGAGGATTTACAAAATCTATTTTACCCGGCTCGGAGGCGCCCCGTGGTACTCAGTAAAATTCTACACACAAGGTGTTGGACGCTGATCTTACTACCTTATTAAACTTGCAC
>WGBU01000094.1 GCA_015494155.1 Deltaproteobacteria bacterium
ATGAAGGCCCTCGATTATATGGCGCATGGAAGGATGATTCTGGCCTCTGACCTACCTGAATTGAGGGAATTGCTCACAGATGATACGGCGATCTTCCTCGATCCATACGATGCAGAGTCGTGGGCAAAGGCCATCTCTTCCCTGAGCAAAAAGGAGATCTTGGAGTATGGGGAGAGGGCAAGGGCGCGGTTCATGGAAAATTTTACCATGACGGCCAGATGCAGGCGCCTTATAGAGTGCGCGCTGGAAAGAAAGACCCATGATGGAGATGGTGCCTGAGCATTACCCGCAAAATAATATGGAAAACCACCCTCGAAGAGACAATGGCCATCAATGGGCGGCGAGATCGTCCTCAATACTCGACTCGCCAAAGGGGCTCTATGTCCTCATTGGAATAGGCCTCTTGTGGAAGGCCTTCCTGCTCTTTTCTAGTGCCTCCAAGGCGCCCAATACAGACGGGGTCATATACATGATGGCTGCAAAGGCCATGAGTGGGGGGAGGTTCCTCGATTCACTCAACATCTACCCAATGCCTGCCTATCCGGCCATGTTGGCACTGTTGCACTCGCTGGGTATGGAATGGAGCCTTTCTGGGAGGATCATATCGAGTCTCTTCCTCCTCTTGGCCCAGATACCCATCTACCACATCACCCGCCGCTGGTTTGGTCCAAGGGCGGCATTTTGGGCCACACTGGCCTTTATGCTCCCATATTTTTCAAACAAGATGGCAGTCTCCATCTATCGTGGCCCACCCTTCATCTTCTTTTTCCTTGTAGCCATCTATGCCTTGCTCATTACCCTTGAGACACCAAACACGCGGCGCATGTTAGCCGCCTTTTCACTCTCCCTTGTGCCGTTTTGTTTTAGGATAGAGGGGGCATTCATCATCCCTCTCTTTCCCTTGGCATTTCTCTTTTACTCTGTGCGGGAAAAGGATCTTAAAGGGTGGCCCCAGATAGTGGCCTTTCTCTGGCTCGTATCCATAATTGCCATTGGACTCATGTTCTTTGGGGCACCTATAGAATTGAACCGTCTTTCCTCTATCACTGAGACAGTAAACCACTTGGTCCACCTAGATTTTCTCAACCAATACAAGGAGATCTACCACCAGATCGAGTCACTAGAGCCGCTCTCTCCTGATCCAAGCCAGAATCAAAACTTTGCAGAGATAGCACGCCATTTTCTTTGGCTGATCTATCTCATTGGCCTCATCCAGTGTATGGCAGCCACGTTCTATCCATTTTATCTAATTCCCCTATTTTATGGCCTCAAAGGGACCAAGATGGACAGGGAGAGGAGTTTTGTATGCATCACCTTCTTCATATACTTTTTAATCCTCTATTTTCACATCATTACCCACGACTACAGTGGCAAACGTTTTGTCTGGGGGGCGGTCTCTCTGCTCTACCCCTGGGTGGGCATTGGAAGTATAATATTGCTCAATAGACCCATTAAGCCACTTCCAAGGTGGCTCTATACTGCGATATTTCTCACCCTATTCTTCTTCCCTCTCGCCAAATACCCGATGCTCTTTGAAAGACCAGACCATGTGAGTGTGGAGGCGGGTATGTGGCTGGCCAATTCTCCCTGTAAGGGGCTTCGCATGATAGGAAACGACATAAGGATCCCATTTATAGCGGGTATCCCAATAGAGGGCATGGATGAGGGAGATATCTATAAAAACTTTGTCTCAGACACCAAAGAATATGCACCAATAGAGGGTATGGCCCTAGAGGAACGCCGCGATCTCATCATCCTGAAGCTTCCCGTCAAGAAATCGCTTCACTTCCCAAGGTTTTCAAAGTATATTCTCATTCGCAAATTCCAGGGGAAGAGGAGAATCGTAGGCATATTCGGCACTCCCAAGGCGGTCAAACTGTGTGGGAAAGGGGGTGGAATCTCGTAGCCCTTGAGATCAACACCGTAGACGGACTCAATCCATGGAACACCCCATAGCATTTTACACCCCAGACCTAAGTATAGGTGGCATAGGTAAGATGCGGGTCCACCTCATGCGGGAATTGGTAAAGAGGGGATACAAGGTTGATCTCATCATCCAAGACCTCTCAAGCCCACTCCTTAAAAGGCTCCCTTCTGATGTATTCATTCATCGCGTAAAGACCACACACAGCCTCTGGAGCATCCCAGGCCTTGCCCAGTACCTCATCTCTAGAAGGCCTGTGGGTGTCATCACAGACCGCCTCAGGTTGAACGCCGGCGTTTACAGGACGACCGTATTGACTGGCAAAAGGCCCAGATTGATCTTGAGCTTCCACAACCCAATCTCTGTCAAGCTGGCATCGTTTAATGAGGCGAGAAGGCGACAGTACCTTGGGAAACTCAGGGCAGCCCTTGAGCGAAACTATAGGATAGTTGCAGTCTCAAACGGGGTCGCAAGGGACCTCATGGAACATGCAGGCTATCCATCAGAAAAGATTACTGTAGTACACAACCCAGTCATAGTCCCAGAGATGGATACCATGGCAGACGAGCCAGTGGATCACCCATTTTATAAAGAGGGCATACCAGTGGTCGTGACAGCTGCTAGGATGACTGAGCAAAAGGATTTTGACACGCTGCTAAAGGCCTTTAGGGGAGTGAGGGATCAGATGGAGTGCCGATTGGTGATACTTGGCAAGAAGGGCAGGTATTATAGCTCCATCATGGATCTCATACAAAATCTCCGGCTCGAGACCGATGTGGCGATGTTGGGCTTCCAGTTAAATCCCTATAAGTTTATTTCTAAGGCGAGTGTCTTTGTGCTCTCTTCTAGGTGGGAGGGTTTTGGCAATGTTCTCGTAGAGGCACTTTCAGTAGGGACCCCAGTAGTTGCCACAGATTGCCCAGTAGGTCCCAGGGAAATACTTGAAGGTGGAAGGCTTGGAAGGCTTGTGCCCGTGGGGGATGTAGAGGAAATGAAGAAGGCCATAATAGAGGCCATATCCTCTCCACTAAAAATGGATATCCTCAAACAGTCGGTGGCCAGGTACAAGGTAGAGGTGAGTGCAGATGGTTACCTAAAGGCCTTGGGCATTGCTTAATGTCAAGTGGGTTACATCATGGGGATAGGAACGAAATCAGATAAACAAGAGACAATTCCTGAGAGACAAAGTGGGACTTCCACAGACATCGCCTTTTTCGGGTTCAGGGGCGGTGCAGGTGGCATTAGCAATGTGATGCTCAACCTCATCAATACCTCTTCCTCACTAGTCAGGCGGGTGGATGTACTGCTCAACAATCCAGATATCCCCGAACTTGAGATGCTGGCACCAGAGGTGCGGGTGGTAAGGCTTTCCAAGAGGCCGGAGGGACCATCTGCAATCTGGAGCCTAAAGAACTACATGGAAAGAGCGCATCCCAAGGTGATCTTGACCAATAGAGAACGGGCCAACCGTACCCTAGCACTCGCCACACTCTTTTCGCACCACCGTCCAAAGGTGGTCTTCAGAGTGGGGATGCCCATTACTACTGCCCTCAAAAGGCGCGGTCCCATAAAACGATTTCTGAGAGAAAAGGCCATTACATGGTCCTATGGGAAGGCAGACCTCATTTTAGCCAACTCTAAAAAGGTGGCAGAAGATGTCTCATATGTCACTGGGATCCCCCCAAAAAAGATAAGGGTCTTAAAAAATCCCACTATCTCCCCAAGGATATACGAACTCTCCATGGCAAACTGCCCCCACAGGTGGCTAAGGAGGCCGGGCGATTTAAAGGTCATATTGGCCATAGGTCGCCTTGCGAGACAAAAGGACTTCCCCACCCTCATTAGGGCATTCAGTTTGGTATTGAAGGAGGAAAGGGAGGCAAGGCTCATCATCCTGGGAGAGGGTAAGGAAAGAGGCCAGCTTGAGGGACTAGTAGAGGGGCTTGGGCTGAGTGGCAAGGTGGATCTCCCAGGGTTTACGCACAATCCATTCTCTTATCTTGCAAGGGCGAGCTGTTTTGTACTCTCATCTGCCTGGGAGGGCTCACCCAATGTGCTCATAGAGGCACTCTCTCTTGGTGTCCCATCAGTGGCCACAGACTGTCCCACTGGTCCAAGGGAGATACTTGAAGGGGGAAGGTATGGACCACTTGTAAAAATCGGTGCCCCAGAGGAGATGGCAAGGGCCATTTTGGATACCTTGAGGCACCCCCTACCACGAGAGCGCTTAAAGGAGGCAGTAGCCCCTTACCATGCCGATGTGGCCACCAAGGCCTATCTCGAGACCATAGGACTTATCCATGGATAAGCGCCCAAAGATTGCCATCTTTCTAGCCACTTCAGGCCACAGTGGTGTTGAACGGGTCATGGGAAACCTCATAAAGGGACTGGGTGGTTTCGGCATCCATGTGGATCTCATTCGCATTGAGGGTCATGGCCCATATCTTGAGGAGACGCCCCCAAATGTACGGGTGATCCAACTAAGGGTGCGCCATGTAAATGCGTCCATACCCCACCTCATTCGATACCTTAGAGATGTGAGACCAGACGCACTCCTCACGGACAAAGACCGGGTGAACAGGGCGGCCATATTTGCTCGACTATTGGCAAGGGCCAACACCACGCGCCTCGTTCTTAGG
>WGBU01000095.1 GCA_015494155.1 Deltaproteobacteria bacterium
AGGATGCGGTTTATTGGATTCTTTGCCTCCTTTATGATCCTGCCCCTGATGAAGTACCCCATTAGGGCAGGGACCACTGTGACCGCAAGAAGGGCCGCACCTGCCATGGCATATGTCTTTGTAAATGCCAGGGGCTTAAAGAGCCTTCCCTCCTGGGCCTCTAGGCTGAATATGGGGAGAAAAGAGAGTGTGATGATGAGAAGAGAGAAAAAGAGTGCAGGCCCCACCTCTACTGCCGACTCCCCTATCACCTCCCAGCGTCTTTTGGCACTCACCTTTTTTCCACCCATCATGCCATAGGCCTCGAGCTTCTTGTGGGCATTTTCTATCATCACAATAGCACCATCCACCATGGCACCGATGGCAATGGCGATCCCACCGAGGCTCATGATATTCGCGTTGATACCCTGTAATCTCATGATGATAAAGGCGAAGAGGATGCCCAGGGGGAGTGTGAGTATGGCCACAAGGCTTGAACGGACGTGAAGCAGGAATAAGACACACACAATGCTCACGATTATACATTCCTCAATGAGCTTTCCCTTGAGGCTCTCTATGGCACGGAGGATGAGGGCACTCCTGTCGTAAACAGTAACAATATCCACACCCTCTGGAAGGCCAGGTTTTAGTTCTTCTATCCTCTCCTTGACCTTTTGAATAGTGGTGAGGGCATTTTCACCGGTTCTCATCAGCACTATGCCACCCACTACCTCTCCTTCACCATTTAATTCTGCAAGGCCTCGCCTTATCTCGGGGCCAATGCGCACGTTGGCCACATCCTTTAAGAGGATTGGGGTGCCATTGGGGGTAACTCTCAAAACTATGTCCTCAATGTCCTTTACACCGTGAATGTAGCCCTTGGAACGGACCATATACTCAGTCTCTGAGAGTTCTATGAGCCTACCCCCTGTATCCTGGTTAGAGGCCTTTATGGCTGCCCTCACCCTGGTAATGGGTATCTTATAGAAGGCCAGGGCGTTTGGATCTACAACCACTTGATATTGTTTAACATAACCACCGACAGAGGCCACTTCGCTCACACCAGGCACCGTCTGCAGTTGATATTTGAGGAACCAGTCCTGGAGAGAACGAAGCTCTGCGAGATCGTGTTTACCGCTTCTGTCCACCAGGGCATATTCATAGACCCACCCAACACCTGTGGCATCAGGACCAAGGGCCGGATTCACCCCCTGGGGTAGCCTATTTTTCACAAAGTTGAGTGCCTCTAGCACCCTGGACCTCGCCCAGTAGAGGTCGGTCCCGTCTTCAAAGATGATATAGACAAAAGATAGTCCAAAGAACGAGTACCCTCTCACCACAGTGGCCTTGGGGACAGAGAGCATGGCAGTAGAGAGTGGATACGTCACCTGGTCTTCCACCACTTGGGGTGCCTGACCAGGGTATTCGGTAAACACAATGACCTGGGTATCTGAAAGGTCTGGTATGGCATCGAGTGGGATGGTCTTAAGCGCCCATGAGCCAAGTGCTAAGAGGAAAAAGGCCCCCAGGATCACCAGGACCCTATCCCGTATGGAAGCTCGGATGATGGCCTGGATCATTTCTTGGCCTCGTCTTGCTTGGGCTCCATCATCTTCAAAGCGGCCTCTTTGAGACTTGATTCTGAGTCGATGAGGAACTGGCCTGACACAACGACATTTTCACCAAATCTCAGTCCCTTCTTCACCTCTACCAGGCCGTCGCTTTCAAGCCCCAGGCTTACGGGTCTTGGTTCAAACTTCCCGCCACCAAGTGCTACAAAGACGTGCTCCTGTTTCCCAGTCCTCAATACTGCCTCTTTAGGTACAACCAGGACCTCACGTCCGGCCCCAGCCTTCAGTGTGACCGTGGCATACATACCAGGTCTTAGATCTATCTTGGGATTATCCAGCACTATGCGCGCCTTGATGGTGCGCGTCTTCTGGTCCACTTCTGGGTAAATATACTCTATGCTCGAGGTGAACACCCTACCTGGAAGCCCCTTAAATCTCATCTCCACACCGCTTCCTTCCCTGAGCCATGGGAGTTCGTCTTCGAAGAAATATGCATTCACCCAGATCTTTCTCAGGTCTGAGAGGGCATAGAGGGTCGTCTTTGGGGTGATAAAGCTCCTAGGTCGCACATTTATCCTGGTGACAAAGCCATCTGCTGGTGCCACTACTGGTACTATGCGCCTTGTCTTCCTGTCTCTTTCTAGGTCCCTTATGAACCATCCAGGCAGGCCAAAGAGTTCGAGCCGCCGCTTGGAGGCATCGTAGAGCCTCTTTGCATCTATTTTCAAATCATTGGGCCCCTGTTGTGTGACATCCAGGTTCTTTAGAGAAATCAAAAATTCATCCTGTGCAGTGACAATCTCTGGAGAATAGACATATAGTAGCACCTCTCCCTTCTTCACCCACTGGTCTGTCTCCTTCACTAGCATCCTTTCCACCCATCCCCTGAACCTAGCATGTACCATGAACAGGGTCTCTTCATCTGGGGCAACAATGCCGTATGTAGTTATAGTCCTAAAGAGGCGCATGCACTTCACAGTGGCTGTGCGTACACCCATCTTTTGCATGGTGACGGGGTCTATGACCACTGTCCCCGGTGTTTTTGAACTACCCCCTTCGAGGTCCTCTGGATAGACAGGGATATAGTCCATCCCCATCTCG
>WGBU01000096.1 GCA_015494155.1 Deltaproteobacteria bacterium
ATCATCGATGCGCCTTCGAGATATCTGAGGTCTGGGGCCTTGCTCTCGTCAATGGGGGTGGGCACTGCTATTATCACCATATCAAGGCCTTTTAAGGTCTCAGGATTTCCTGAGAACTCGATATACCTCGCTGCCTCAAACTCTTCTTTGGCGAGCAGTCCAGACGGATCCAGCCCCCTTTTGTATGCCTCAAGCTTTGAATGGTCTACATCGAATCCAACTGTCTTGACCTTTTGTCCAAAGGAAAGGGCCAGTGGAAGCCCCACGTAACCCAGTCCCACTACTCCAACCGATCTAGCATGCATCTTTATTAACTCCTAATAATCTTGTCTTCAAATACTTGTCTGATCACGGGCTATTATACTAAAACAGAAGGCGAAAATCACAACATGTGAAGTAGCGGCACGGACGATCTCTATTTGTTTTAGTCGTCTATGCCCTACATCTTAATGCCCTTCTGTCACAAATCCCCTGGCTCTTGTAAGTAGGCCCTACTTCTGAGTAACTCCTTAATGGTGATAACCATGTCGGACATGGAAAATGGCTTTTTCAAAAAGCTTATTCGGCTGCTATCCAGTTGGTGGTCTCCAACAATTTTGAGTGGATATCCAGAGATAATGATCCCCATGAGATCAGGGCACATTGCCATGGCATCCTTTAGTAAGGACTTACCATCCAGTCCTGGGAGGGCCAGGTCTGTGATCAGGAGATTTGGTTCCACATCGCCTTTTTTTAAGATTAGTAGGGCCTCTTCTGCGGTAACAGCACAGTGTACAGTGGCACCCATGGCCTCTAAGTGCCCACACAGCGTCTCTCGTACCATCTCTTCGTCTTCTACCAGCAAGATGGTGAGGTCAAAGAACCGTTCAGTCTCGTTATTTACCGTGAGTCGCCTCGTGGCACGCTCCGGCAGCAAGGTATATTCTTTGTCCTGTCTGGGAATCAACAAATATACTGTAGTACCTCGTCCCTCTGAGCTCTCCATGTACACCTTGCCACCAAGCTGGAGGGCTATGCCGTGAACTAGAGAGAGGCCAAGCCCCTTTCCCTCACCAAAGGCCTTGGTGGTAAAAAATGGTTCAAAGGCCCTTTCCATCACGTCTTTAGACATCCCCCGCCCATTATCCTCTATCCTGACATAGCAATATGGGCCTGTGAGCATTTGGAGTTTGGCAGCTTCTGAGTCTGAAAAGCATTTTATTCCCGTAGAGACCTGGATTTCACCTTCTCCTTCTAAGGCCTCCAATGAATTAGATATGATATTGATTATGGCCTGTAGGATGAGATCCTTGTCACCCATTACAAAGAGTGGTTCGTCGTGGACCTTGATTTTAAGTTCTATCCCTTGGGGGATCATCTCTTTCAACAGGGGGGTAGATTCTTCTACTATATGGTTGAGGTCCAAGGCATAAAGGGAGACGGGTGCCTTTTTACTAAAGGTGAGGAGCTTTTTTGTAATGTCCGCTGCCTTTATGGAAGATTGCTGAATGGCCTCTACTCTTTTTATCAAGGGATCGCTCTTGTCCATGGACATCATTAAGAGTTCGCATTGTCCCTGTATTGCCATGAGAAGGTTGTTGAATTCGTGGGCAACACCACCTGCCAATCTGCCAATGGCCTCCATCTTCTGGGCCACTCGGAGCTGCGATTCAAGTCGCTTTCTCTCTGTTACGTCAACACCTGTAAATACGATGGCATCTATGGCATTATCACTGTCCACAAGAGACCTCAGCGTCCATGAGACATTTAGGGTCTTTCCCTGGCGTGTGGTGCACTCCACCTCTATTGGGCCTGCCTTGTCAAAGGCAGCAGCTATACTAAGTGCCTTTTGCATCGCGGCCCTGTCGCCCTGTTTTATAAACACGTCCCATATGGGCCTTTTGATGAGTTCTGGCTCTGGAATTCCCATGCATTCTGCGAGCACGTGGTTGACCTTTTTTATTGTCCCTTTGGAATCCGTCACAGCCAAGAGGATGTGGGCACTTTCCAGGATGGCCTGGTTGAAATCACGTTCCTTTTTTAGCGAGAGCTCAAGGCTTCTGCGCTCGGCCATGTCTTCTATAAGGGCAATGGCAGCCACTGTGCGTCCGTTTTCGTCTCTAATCGGTACCCCTGTAGCAGATATGAAGAGTCTTTTGCCTGAGATCTCTGAAATATAGGGTCCCATATATCGAGGTTGTTCACCCCTTAGGGTCCTTTTCACCATTCCACGGAGTATCGGATTCTTTGAAGAGAGGGCATTGAATCCAATGAGCTGTTCCCTTTTTATCTGAAAAAGATTTGCTAGATAATTGTTACATTCAAGTATTACACCAGTCCTGTCGCAGTAACCGATCCCTAGGGGGGCGTGGTCGAAAATGGTCCTATACCTCACATTGGCATCTACTATGATCATTTCCGCCTCTTTTCTGCTCGTTACGTCTTCCACTGCTCCGAATAGAAATTCTTCACCTTCCCTTGTCTGATATAGGGAGCCATGCCAATGGGTCCAGATATAATTTCCCCCCTTATTGGTGAGCCGGAATGTCACATCAATATCTCTTCCACGGAAGAGAAAGCCCTCCAGTTGTGGATATGTATAGTCGGTATCTTCTGGGTGTATGAGCTGGAACAAGATAGAGAAGTCTTGGCAAAATTCACCCTCTGGTACACCGGTCCACTTTTTTATGAGTGGGGAGATATAGGTGATCTTTGGCGTATGTTCATGTGCTACGGCTGTAAAGATGACTATGGGGAGGTATCTTGTTAATACATCGCAATTACTGTCTCGGGCCGTGAGTAAAAAGGTGGTATGCGACTCGTCGAGACGCGTTATAGAGAATTTCAAAAAAAAGATCCCAGGGGGCACTCTGATCTGATCTGCTGCAATGATTATATCATCAGTTGCCAGATTTCCATTGAGCACTCCCTTTAGTGAGCCTGCGACCTTTTCGTAGTCGCCCTTAAATAGGTCCTCAATTTTTAGTGGGAGATCGCTGTTTCGAATCCCAAACAGTGCGGTGAACCAGTGATTAACACACCTTATTGCACCATCTTCTATAATGGCTGCCGCTTCATGGAGAGAATTGATAATTTTTGACCATCTGGGGTTATTCGTCATTTAGATCGACCAACACTTGTATTTCCGTCCAATTAGCATAAAAAAAGAAAAGTTGCAAGGAATAGGGCGAAAATAGCCCATTTTTTGCAGATGATCTTAAAGTGGCACATTGCTTTTTTGCTTATTTTAGCAACTCAAGTTGAAAAGAGTTCTATTTTGTATTAGTTTTGAGGAGTTACTTAGGAGTGAATATGGAATTTGTGCAGAGGATAGGTCATACCTCCCTCTCTTTTATAGATACACTGGGCCATATGGCCATCTTTTTCGGAAAAGGGTTTGTGAGGGGGATAAGTCCACCCTTTCAATTTTCCAAGATAGTAAACCAGATCTACTTCATTGGGTCCAAATCGCTATTGATCATCTTTCTGGTGGGCCTTTTTACGGGCATGGTCCTTGGTCTACAGGGATATTACACCCTGGTCAAGTTCGGTTCTGAGGGGCTGCTCGGTGCTGCTGTAGCCCTGTCTCTCATACGGGAACTAGGCCCAGCCCTTACTGCAATCATGGTTATAGGCAGAGCCGGATCGTCCATGGCTGCGGAAATTGGCATTATGCGAATATCTGAACAGATAGATGCATTGGAAACCATGGACATAGACCCAATACGTTTTCTGTTTTCACCGCGGCTTATCGCCTCGTTGATCTGTTTCCCAGTGCTCACTGCGTTCTTCGATGTGGTGGGTATCATAGGCGGCTATATCACAGGTGTCATTCTGTTGGGAATCAATAGAGGCATATATTTTTATAGGATTGAAAGTGCTGTGGAGCTTCAAGATGTTACAGGTGGTTTCATAAAGGCCCTGGTCTTTGGTCTCTTGGTGGCAATAATATGTTGCTATCAAGGTTTTTACCTACACAGGCGCCCTGGAGGGTTTGGTGCCAAGGGTGTGAGTATGGCCACGACTTCATCTGTGGTGATCTCCTGTGTCGTGGTATTAGTGGCAGACTACGTCCTCACTTCATTTCTGTTATAGCGGGCTATGACTGATCAGACCCCACTCATAGAGTTTGTGCGCGTAAAAAAGGCCTTTGGCACTAAGGTAGTGCTGGACGAGGTCTCATGCTCATTCTATGAGGGACAAATTACTACCATTATTGGCAAGAGTGGAGTCGGTAAGAGTGTTTTTTTAAAGCACATAGTGGGTCTCTTGGAGCCTGATTCTGGAGAGATAAGGGTAAATGGAGTGCCATTGCACGAATTGGACAAGGAGAGTCTAAGGCACTTCAAGAGGAGTATCAGTTATATGTTTCAAAACAATGCCCTCTTCGATTCCATGACAGTCTATGAAAATATAGCGCTTCCTTTGGTGGAGAGGAGGCAACTCTCCAAGGACCAGATTGTGAAGAAGGTGAAGTCGAGGGTGGACCAATTGGAACTCTCCGATGTATTGGACAAATATCCGTCCCAGATATCGGGTGGTATGCAGAAGAGGGTGGCTCTTGCAAGGGCCTTGGTGACTGAACCCAAAGTGGTGCTCTTTGATGAACCAACAGCAGGCCTTGATCCCCTGAGAAAAAACGCTGTCTTCAGCATGGTCCACCACTACCAAAAGGCATTTGGCTTTACTGGGATCATTGTAAGCCATGACATACCAGATGTCTTTTATATCTCCGACAGGGTAGCAATCTTGGATGGTGGTAAAATAATATTTGAAGGCTCACCCATGGAGCTTGAGCAGAGTTCAGACCCCATTGTAAAGTTGTTCATCGGTGGTGAAATGGGGCTAATAGACCAACTCACCGGTCTACTCACCAGGACCGAGATGGAGCAGAGGTTACCAAAAGAGTTTGCGCTCAGCCGTGCAAAGAATCAACCGTTGAAGGTGGCACTATTTTCAGTGGGGAATCTTGAAGAGATAGATGAACATGTGGGGCACATTGCTAGCCATAAGATCTTTCAGTGCTTGGCAAACGAGATCACAGACTATTTTGGCCCTGAAATCATTGCTGGAAGATGTGGTCCCAATGATATATTGGTGTTGTTCCCTTTAAATGGAAAGGCCCCAGAGCAGGACGCAAATATCGAGGGTTTTGCTAAAAGACTTAAACAGAAGCCTTTTATGAAAAAAGATAGTTATCCAAATGTTTGCAGGGACTTTCATATCCTATTTGCCATGGGCCAATTTGAGCAGGAGATGTCCTTTGATGGGCTTGTGGCTGCTTTGAAAAAGGGCCAAAGGGAGATGGCCTCATTGAAGTGTGGGAGAGTACAGGAGAAAAAGAGATGAATAGATACACTATAGAGACTGCAGTAGGTACATTTGTACTCATTGGGATATTGTGTATTGGATATCTGACCATCAAACTTGGGAAGATGGAGATCTTGGGTTCAAATTATTATGTGGTATATGCCAAGTTCGACTCAGTCTCAGGTCTTAAGCCCGACAGCAATGTAGAGATAGCAGGCGTCCCCATTGGCAGGGTGGCTTCTATAGAGTTGGACCCAAAGGAAAAGGTGGCGGTCGTTGCAATGAAGATCTCAAAGGATATCCAGTTGGAAGACGACTGCATAGCCTCTATTAAGACCAGGGGACTCATAGGAGATAAATTCGTAAAGATCATCCCAGGCGGCTCCGATACATATTTAAGACCAGGAGATACCATAGTGGATACTGAATCGGCAGTAGATATAGAGGACCTGATTGGAAAATATGTATTTGGAAATGTCGGGAATAAGAATCAGGACTTGGAGGATATTAAATAGCCTATGAGAGACATCAAGCATATCTGGATTTTCTTGCTGATTTTATTCATTGGACCACTTTCATATGCAGTAGAGACACCCCAATGTGCTTCCTCTACACCGACTTTAGTGGTGAAGACTGCCATAGACGGGGTCTTAGAAGCCCTTACAAAATTCCCTTGCAAAGAGGACAAGTCGCCAAACTGCGAAAAGCAAGAGAAAAGGATTCACGAGATAGCCACTAGATTCATAGACTTTGACCAAGTGAGCAAACTCGCACTAGGTAGATATAGAAGGCGCTTTAAGCCCAAAGAGCTGGAAGAATTCAGAGACCTGTTCCAGCAACTACTCGAAAACACCTACATGAAGAAATTGCGTGACTATTCTGGAGAGAAGATTTTGTTTGAGCATGAGAGAAGGCTCAACGAATACAAAGTTCAGGTGGATACCAAAGTGATCACAAGTTCGAACGTCATTCCCGTCTCCTATAGACTCTTTAAGAAGGATGGTCAGTGGAAGGTCTATGACATCTTAGTCGAAGGCGTTAGCTTATTAAAGAACTACAGGCAACAGTTTGCCAATATCTTGCGTTCAAAGAGGCCTGAATATCTGATCAGACTCTTGAGAAAGAAGCTCAAAACCTTAGACCAGTAAAAGTAAAAGGGGAAGGGGATAGGATAAAATGAGGTATGTGAACTGGTTGGTATTGTGTGCGGTTATGGTCATGACTACGATCCTGATTGTCACAGAAGGCCCATTTCTGCCTGTATCACACGCAGAGGACAAGGCCACGGTTGCTACTGATGAAGACCTGTTCTCCGATGAGTTTAGTGACGAAGAGACAGAAGAGATATCAGATCCATTGGAGGGGTTTAACCGTGCCATGTTCACCTTTAATGACAAGGTGTATTTCTGGGCACTCAAACCAGTTGCCACTCAGTATAAGCGCGTGGTACCTGAACTCATGAGGCGAGGGATCAGGAACTTTTTTGTAAATCTCAATTATCCCATGAGGTTTTTTGCCTCCATCACCCAGTTGAAAATAAAAAAGGCCGCTATGGAGACCTTCAAATTTTTGACCAACTCTACGTTGGGCCTGGCCGGTTTCATAGACTATTCTGGGATTTTCCCAGAACTGGATGTGCCACCAGAAGATTGTGGCCAAACACTGGGCTACTACGGCATTGGGCATGGGGTCTACATTGTTTGGCCACTGCTCGGCCCAATGAGCCTGAGGGATTCCTTTGGATTCTCAGTAGATTACTTTCTTCAGCCAGTTAGTTATGTGGAACCGTTCTATCTATCTTTTGGTGTGAGATCGTATGACGTGATGAATAGTACAAGCCTCAAACTTGGTGAGTATGAAACCATCAAGAAATCGTCCCTGGACCCATATATTGCCATTCGCGACGCCTACTTACAGCAAAGGGCCTCTCAAATAAAGAAATAGTGTTGATATTTTGTGATAATATCGTATCATCAAAAAAAACATCACAGGGGGCAGGGAATGAAGGTCACCCAAATCCGAGAGAAGGCCAAGGCACTCAAGGTCAAAAACTATTCGCGCATGAGAAAGGACGACTTGATCAGGGCAGTCCAGATCGCCGAGGGAAACACCGATTGTTTTAAGCGCATCCAAGATTGTGGACAGCAAGATTGCCTGTGGCGTGAGGACTGTCAGATAGAGAATTAGACCAATCAACCTGAGATAACGGCTTTTAACCCATCTTGGCCTCTTTTAAAACCAACAACGAGTTGGTGCGTTCCCATTCTGTTTGTTCCATTAAAAAGTTCTAACCCCCTTCAATCACCAATCCACACGGCTATATTTTGAAAGGATTATCAGCCATATTCTCATACCTGATTTCATCTATAGGCCCCTTTTTACCTTCACCTGCATAGAGCCTGTTGGGGGCGTTGAATACGAGTCCTGGGCCAGGTCCTATGGATTTATAACCATGTACCACCCCTGGTGGTACCACCACCATCTTAGGGGCATCGTTCCCTGCAAAAATGACCTGTCTTGTCTGGTAGGTAGAGGACTCCGGGCGATTGTCCCACAGTACGATCTTAAAATTCCCTGGTCCAATGAAGCAAAATATGTCGGTCTGTTCGTGGTGTGCATGAGGGCCACGCACTATCCCTGGATTGGTAATGGAGACATAGGCCATCTCTGGGTGGATATCTGGGCTGAGTTCGTCATGTCTAAAGAGTTCGCAAAGCCATCCGCGTTCATCCAAATACTTGGGTAATGCTTTGACTATCACACCACTTATCGTACCGTCTTTAAAAGCTTGTTCGCTCATGAGCCATCTCCTTTAAAAAAGAATTTTTCTGCGCGTTACACTTCTACCAAGGAGTGATCGCCAATCATCAACTGGAGGGAGCGTCTAAGTCCCCTGTTTTTGACTACCTTGGCCTGTCTTCCTATTAGGCTATCTTCCATCTGTGCGATGTCTATCACCTCAGAGTGAGAGAGTATGACAGTGTGCTGTACCACTGAATGTTCCACCAGGCTATGGTCTCCGATGCTTGTAAATGGCCCAATAAATGAGTCCTTTACCACAGCATTCTTTCCTATAACGCAGGGCCCCCTGACAGTACTCCGGATGATCCTTGCCCCTTGCTCAATCCTCACCCTACCTTCAATAGTAGAGTCACTGTCCACGGTGCCCTTGATATCCTTTTTCACATACTCATCCAGGACCACCCGATTGGCCTTTAAAAAATCGTCCTTTTTCCCGGTGTCAAGCCACCAGCACTTGAGGATTTCGCCCTCTACCTTCTTGCCACTGTCGATGAGTCTCTGGATAGCATCTGTAATCTCCAGTTCTCCACGCCAAGAAGGTGTAATGGACTCTATGGCCTCATGGATGGATGGAGAAAAGAAATAGACCCCCACAAGTGCCAGGTTGGACGGTGGCTCCTTTGGTTTCTCAATGAGCCTCTCTATTTTGCCCGTCTGGTCCATTACTGCAACCCCAAATTGTGTTGGGTCCCTCACTTCTTTAAGGAATATGAGTGCATGCGGCCCAGATTTTAGGAAGTGCTCCATTGCCTCCTTTATCCCTGCACCCAACAGATTGTCACCAAGATACATGACAAAGGGGCTATCACCTAAAAAAGGCCGTGCTGTTTTTACTGCATGTGCAAGCCCTAGCGGCCTCTCTTGTAGGATATAGCTTATAGATACCCCCCATTTAGTGCCATCTCCCAGGTAAGCCTTTACCTCCTCCTGGGTCTCTGGGGCAACTATGACTCCGATATCAGCGATCCCAGCCTCTACAATGTGGCCCATGACATAGCCGAGTATCGGCTGGTTGGCCACAGGGACCAACTGTTTTGCCATGGTATGTGTGAGGGGACGAAGCCTAGTTCCACGTCCGCCACTAAGAATGAGTGCCTTCAATGTGCAATCCTCCCCTTTTAAGTTCGTCAGATAAGGGTCCTAACCTTTCTTGCCATCCCAGGTCCTCTGTCTTGAGTTCGATTATCCTTTCTTCCAAGTTTGCCCTCTCTTGTGAAAAATAGAGCCAAATCTCCAATATTGGAAGCCCCTCCTTGTCTGATTCACCAAGGTAATCACCCCACTCCACGAATACGCAGTGTTTGCCATCGCCCATGAACTCCAAGAGTCCAATCTCAGAAAGGTCTGCGTCAGGCCCCAGCCTGTAGAGGTCGGCATGGACACAGGGGAAAGCACCTCCCTCAAATGTGTGGACTATGGCAAATGTAGGGCTGGTCACGAGGGCCTTGTCCACTCCAAGGCCTGCCAAGATCTCTCTTATCATATGGGTCTTGCCTGCGCCAAGGTCGCCCATGAACAATAACACGTCTCCTGGGGCGAGCTGGGAGGCAATGACCTTTGCCACCAGGTCCGTCTGGGATCTATCTTTTAGGAAGACCTTAAATCCCTTCATCTAATAAGCCTCTTTCTTACTAGGAGAGAGGCACAGACACTCGTCAGCACTGCATAGGCTAGGAGGATAAAGAGCCTCTCCCATGTGACCCAATTGAGATATCCGTAGCAAAGCGCCCTTGAAAGTTCCACAGGGCTTGCAAGGGGTAGATAGTTTACGATCATCCTTGGAATATGACCAAGGGATTCTATAGGAAAGAAGATGCCAGAAAAGAGGAATAACGGGGTGATAAGGAGTGAGGTAAAGTAGTTGAAAAATTCATAGTTTGGTGCCTTGGCGGTCATGATCATCCCAAGAGAGGAGAAGGTGATGCCTTCTAAAAAGAGGATGGGTATGAGTAAGGGGGTCCAGGGGGATGGAACTATCCCAAAGAGCGGGATGGCACCAAGCATGATCAGGCCTGATATCAGTCCCTTTGTGGCACCCCAAATGATCTCACCCATGGCGAGGTCATAGACACTAACAGGCGTCATTAGAATGGCATCAAAGGTCTTTTGGGTGGCAAGGCGTGTATAGGACCCATATGTGGCCTCAAAGGCCGCACTGTACATGACAGAAGAGGCCACTAGCCCAGGGGCGATGAATTGTAAATAACTGAGACCATTTATCTCTGGTACATTTCTCCCCAAGCCATATCCCATGGCGATCAAAAATAGGAAGGGCTGGCCAAGATTGCCTATGAGGCTTGCCCTAACATGCTTTTTCCACACCCAAAAGTTTCTGAGCCAGACCCTTGTAAAGAGTAACGATACCGTCTTAATCACACATATATCCCCTCTACCTGTGATCTTCTATCAATCTTCTCCCAGTATAGCGTAAAAAGAGATCTTCGAGATTTGCAGGTCTCTTTACCACATGTTCGAATCTCATTCCCAGTCGTTCCGCCTGGGGGCAAGGCCCCTTCAGATAGATATAGAGCCTCTTGGCATGTTCTTCAAAAGAGGCATTGCACCCATCTAGGTCCTCCTTAAGTCCATCAAAGCCTTGCCCCCCGTCAGGGATCTCAATGACATATTCACCCACATGTCTCTTTATGAGGCCAATGGGCTCGCCTTCTAATATCTTTTTCCCCTGTTCGATGATTATCACCTTGTCTGCCAGACGCTGTACCTCCTCCATGTAGTGGCTTGTGAGGAGAATGGTGGTGCCTTCCGCCTTTAAGATTTCAACCTTTTCCCAAATGAGGTGCCTTGCCTGTGGATCAAGTCCTATGGTGGGTTCGTCCAAGATGATGAGTCTAGGCCTGTTTATCAAGGCCCTGGCCAGTATGAGTCTCCTCCTCTGTCCACCAGAAAGGTTTTGGATGATTTCGTCCTGTTTGGCCTCAAGGGCAAAGAATTTCAATAGCTCTTTTGCGCGGTTTTTGGCAGTGTGTCGAGGAATTGAATAATATGAGGCATAGACAATGAGGTTTTCAAGGACTGTGAGGTCTGGATCGAGATTGTCGGTCTGTGGGGCAACACCAATAGATTGTTTTATCTTCCTGAGATTGTGTGAAATATCCTGTCCAAATACCTCGATTCTCCCCTCATCTGGTATCACAAGGCCGAGAATCATATTTATGGTAGTGGTCTTACCAGCGCCATTAGGCCCTAAAAGGGCAATGCATTTTCCTTCATCAACTATTAGATCAAAGGAGTCTATGACCGTCCGCTGGTTGAAGGCCTTTTTAAGCCCACTTGCATCTATTACTGGCCTTTTCGTCTGCATCTCATCATTTCTCGTGCAACATCTACTGCTGCCACCAGACTGGTGGGTGAGGCGAGGCCGTGCCCTGCGATGTCGTATGCGGTCCCGTGGTCCACTGAGGTGCGAACTATGGGGAGGTTGAGCGTCACGTTGACACCATCTTCAAAGTGTACAAGCTTCAAAGGAATGAGGCCTTGGTCATGATATTGGGCACATACCACATGGAATTCACCGTGAAGGGCGCGGTGGAACACAGTGTCTGGTGGATATGGCCCTGAACACTCAATGCCCATGGATCTGGCCTCTCTTACTGCTGGTTCTATTACTTCTGTTTCCTCGTTGCCGAACATACCCCCCTCGCCTGCGTGTGGATTGAGACCAGCCACTGCGATCCTTGGTGCAGCGATCCCAAAGTCTCTCTTGAGGCCCTCATTGACGATGATGATTGTTTCGAGGACCTTCTCTTTGGTGATGGCTTGAGGGACCTTACTGAGTGCCATATGTATGGTGACAAGGACTACCTTGAGTCTATCTCCCATGAGCATCATCCTGTAGTCCCTAGTATTTGTATGGTCTGCTAGGATCTCGGTGTGTCCAGGGTAAGGGATGCCTGCCATCCTGAGGCCTTCTTTTGAGATGGGAGCAGTGACTATCCCACCGATCCTGCCCTCTTGTGCCGCCTTTATGGCAGCAACGATATATCTGTAAGACGCTTCACCCGTAGTCCCAGTAGGTTTCCCAAAGG
>WGBU01000097.1 GCA_015494155.1 Deltaproteobacteria bacterium
AGTTCCTTCTGTTTCTTAAATAGATTGAGTTTTTCTTCCTCAGCAGAGTGATTTGACTCGAGCTTTGTTATGAGTTTTTCCTTGAGCTCGGCCTTTTCCTTTTCAAGCCTCTTTACGAGGTTGTTCGTTTTGGCAAGGCGCTTTTTAAGGGCCTGAACCTTGTTTCTTAGGCCATCTCTCTCCTGTTTCAGGGTGGCCACCTGGCCACTTAGATCCCCGATCTTTGCCCTGGATGCATTGAGCTTCGCTGCCAACGCCTTCTTATTTGCCTCAAGGGCCTCTATCTTGGTAATGAGACTGCTTATCTGGAGCTTCAATTGACTGTTCTGTGCCATGAGCTCATCGAGATTAGACTTCACCTTGAAGAGTTCAGACTGGACCTTTTCCCTGTGGGCAACTAGATGCCCCTGCCTCTCAAGTTCTTTCTTTAACCTCTCTGCCTCCTTTACCTTTTCCTCCAGTCTTTTCTTGAGGCCTTCTATCTCCTCATTCCTTTTTTGGAGCTCCTTTTTGGTCTCAGCCAGTGTCTCTTCAAGACCTTTTATCCTGGATTCAAGTGTACGCTGTTGGCTATCCCTCTGCTCAAGCTGGGCATTGGTCCTTGCCAGCGCCGCTTCCAATTGTTCTATCCTGGCCTTGAGTGATTGGACCTGATCGCGCATCCTGGCCATCTCTTGAGCGGATTGGGCCTCGGCAGTGGAAGGGGCCGCCTTTTCTTCCTGGCCACTAACCTCTTCCTCCACCTTTTCATGTACCTGGCCATGTTCTTCTGGTTCTGTCTCTGCTACCTTGACCTCTTCTTTTTCGGCCTCTTTTGCCTTCTCCTTTTCTGCCATCATCATGGCCTCATGGTGCTCGGCCTCTATACGCTTTTGCACCTGGTCTGGTGAGACCCTGTAACTGATAAAACCAAAGAACAGACCGACAACCAGGAGTACAATGCCTACCTTTCTGTCGTAGAGAATTGGGAACCTTCCCCTTTGTTCCTCTGGCGGTATCTCAGCCCCTTTTCTAGTGAGATAAAGAGAGTATAGGCCTAAACCCCCGAGGATTAAAAATACTACCGAACACGCAAACGCAAACGCACCATAGAATATGTATACTGCTGTATCCATAACGACCTCCCCTTGATTGGACCTACTCTGGTCCGGTTATAACTATTCTTCAGTGACTGTACCTTCTTCTGATGAGGTATCCTCCCAACTGACTGACTGGTCTTCTGAAGACCCTTCACCATCACCCTCTTTGAACTTGTAGTATGAGTCCATGGCTGCCTCAAAGATATTCTGGGCAGTCTCAAGGTCCACATCAGAGATCTGCATCGTATGGATCCCCTTGAGGATGTTCTGGGTGAATCCTTCTTCAAATTCACCGTACAACTTCTTCAATCTGATGTAGAGGTCTGCAATCTCGTGTTTAAAGGCCACTTCTTCCAACTGCGACCCTAGTTTCCCCACTTCCTCTCTCACGTCGGCCAATTCCTTTTCCTTTGCGCTCAACTCTGCCTCAAGAGAACTAATCTTACCCTCTGCCTCAGACAACTTGCCACTAAGTTCCTGAATGGTATCCTTCTGTTCCTCGTTCTCCCTTTTGAAGTTCTCGAGCTGGGTCTCCAAGGACTTGACCTTTTCCTCACTCTCACCGAGCCTCTTCTCCAGGGAGGAGACCTCGTTGCTGAGTTCAGTGACCTTGAAATTCTTTTGTTCAAGCTGTTCTTCAAGGTCATTGATCTGACTCTTCATTGCCTCAAGTGCGCTCTCCTTCTCGGACAATTCTGTCTCGAGATCGCCCTTTTCCTTTTCAAGCCGTTTCTTTTCGTCATTGGCAGTGGTAGTCTGCCTTACAGTGATGACGAATAGGACAAAGAATACTATGGCGCCTGCCCAGCCATAAAGATAAGCGTTGGATAGGAAATCAAGTATTGGTTTAAGGTCCATGGAAGTTACTCCTTTCACAATATATTTTTGTTTTTATGGCACAGGTACTGAAATTAATATTGTGTGTCCATCTGGTCAAATAGAAAATTCTATCAATTACCCAAAATAGGCCCAAATCAACTATTTCAGGGGCATTAATTGAGACAATATACAAAAAAACTAAAAAAAGCCGCCCCAAATGGCTGAGGCGGCCCTGAAAAGGTAGAAATTGAGAATTTTCACTTAGTCGTCGTCATCGTCTTCCCTTCTACTACCACCCATTCCATGGGGGCCCTCGTCATCGTCTGGCACCTCTGTATGACATGCAACACAATCACTTTCACCAAGAGGCCCAGCTTGCCCTTGAAGCCTTATGGCCTGCTCATTGTCCTTGTCCAGAAGAGAGGGCCACCATGCATGGGGTTCATAATGACAAGTTTCACAGTAAATTCCACCGTGCCCCCTGGCATTCCTGTACAGGTTGGACCCTGTATCCACATCCTTTCCAGAATGACAATTTGAACACTTTGGTTCTTCTAGCCAAGGGGTTCTACCTGCACGTAGTCCCTGTGCCATTTGTTGAAGCCCTCCGTGACACCCCTCACACCTATCCATACCCTCTATGGCGGTCCTCAGACACTTGGTCTCTGGCCCAGGGTGGCAGTCGTAGCATGAGGGCTGTGTAGAGAGTTTGGCATGTCTTCCATGCATGGCAAGAGAAAAATTTGGTACCCCCTCCTTACCTGCTGAATCGAGTGCAGGGTCACTGTGACACTCCTGGCAGAGTACGGGGGTATTGGATAAGAGGTCTGTCCCCTCTTCTTCATCGTGCTTTTTAAGTATGTTCTCCATGGTAACAGTTCCACCAGAGCCACCATGACACTTGTGACAATTCATTTCGTATGAAATTGGCACCACTGTCTGGGTAGATGAAATTATGGCACCAGTGGAGGCATCTTTTACTGTCACCTCTGCCAAGGGATATGGATTGAAGGTGCCAGAATTGTCAAAAGGCGTGACAGGAAGGCCCTCTGCAAAGAAGCGCTCGCCCTTCAACTCCATCTCTCCGCTCACTCCATTTCCAGTAAGTCCCTGACAAAATGGCACATCCATACCAAATAGTTCCCCTGCATAGTCCCAAAAATTTGTACCCACACACATATCGTTTTGAAGCATCCTGTACTCCACCACAATGCCCTTGGTGATGACCTTTGGCTCTCTTCCACGCCTGATCACCTGTGCCACGAGAGTATTATAAGGGGGCAAAATGGAAAGGAGTGAGTGATCTCCATTCATACAGTGCATGCCAAGATCATTATAGGCGATCACAATGTATTGATCATTCTCAACCCCTGTGTACCCACTTGACGCGGGAGGATTTGAGACAGACTCAGAATTCCCCGAATTTTCTGAACTTGAGCCCGTACTAACTAAAGTACAGTTGTCCACTGGTTCAACTGGTCTAACCTGGTCTACTTCAAAACGTACTGTGTCATCTTCTAGGAAGAACTTAAATCTTACATCAAAGGCCTCAGATGAAAGGGTGCCACCTGGGTAGCTCACCCTTATCTGGGGGATGGAAAGGGCCATGTACTTGAGATCAATCTCTCCTACAAAACTTTCTTCAGGACTTCCAGCCTGAGGTAGATCTTGGCCAGTGGGTTGAAGTGAAACTAGAGAGATTGCGTCATCTCTAATCTCCATTGTGACACGAAAACACCTTCCCTCAAAGGCCACACACGGTATATCAAGGGTCCCATTTGGGATGGAGAAGACAGGGAATCCATCGCTACAGGAAAGTGCCCCTACGTTAGAAGGATAGAGCGAGGACAGAAGGATCATAAGAGACCAGGCTAAAGATAATGCATTCTTCATAAAATGCCTCCTCATCTAATCTATTTTGATTTTATAACATTTTAGCACACCATTTAAATAGGGCAACCCATAGATTTATCAGGGAAAATAAAAATTTTTCTTGAAATTTTTATTTTTCCTATTGACAACTGAACAAGGATTCATATATTTAATTTCGATAATGCGAAACTATTTAATTTAATAGAGAACAAAGAGAAGAAATGACAATAGATTTCGATCCAAGGGTCTTTGACGAACACGCTGAGGTATGTAAGGTCTTGGCCAACCCTAAGAGGCTTATGATCCTGTATCTTTTGTCGAGAAAGGAGATGACCGTAGGGGAGATAGCCAATACCCTTGGAGTGCCCATGGCAAATGCCAGTCAACACCTCGCAAAGCTCAGAAACAAAGGGCTCGTCAAGAAGAAAAAGATGGGGCAGACAGTGGTCTATTCCATCTCCGACTCCAGGATACCCAAGGCGTGCGATCTCATACGGGCAACACTGTTAGAACGGTTAAGGTCTCAGGCAAGGCTCATAAAGAGTATTGAAGGTCTAGAGCCCATGGAGACCAAAAAGATGTCTTTTAGAAAAAAAGTAGCAAGGAGGTAATTTGTGGCCATGAGTGTCGATCTCAACTCCATCAAGGCAGACAAGGTGGTAGATGCCAGGGGCACTGCGTGTCCTGGACCGCTCCTCGAGGCAAAACGGGCCATTACTGAGGTCCCACCAGGGGGTATTTTGGAGGTCCAATCCTCAGACGAGGGCACCAACGACGACCTCCCCCTTTGGGCAGAGAATGCAGGCCATGAATTTCTGGGCACTATCGAAGAGGCAGGTTACTGGAGGCTCTTTGTCAAGAAGGCCGAAGACTAATTGAAAAGGGTGGTGGCTACATGGCTCGGATATTGGTCTTTTCCACCAACAACATCTCTGACCCGGGGATAGACCTGTGTGGCTCAAATCACATGGACTACCCCCTGGGCGTGAGCGTGATCTCGGTTCCATGTTCCAGTGGAATCGACCCACGGTGGATCTTATATGCCTTGGAGCACGGCTTTGATGGCGTCTTCGTAGCGGCAGATGGCACTGATTGTAGCTACCTACAGGACTGTACCACCAGAACCGGGAAGGTGATCAGAGAGGCACAGGAACTCGCCAAAGGGGCTGGGCTCGATCCCAGGAGGATCAAGATGGCAGCCATATGTTCCGTATGTTCCGAGGCCTTTCAGAACCACATGAAGAAATTTGACCAGGCCTTGGAAGAACTCAGGGGTGAAGGCAATGAAGACTAGGCTCCAAGTGGACTGTCTAGTGGTAGGTGGCGGCATATCTGGAATGGAATCCGCCATAACTCTGGGTGATATGGGATTTGACGTCCTCTTGGTGGAGAAGGAGGCGAGCATTGGTGGGAAGATGATCCTCTTGTCCAAGGTCTTTCCCACCCTTGACTGTTCAAGCTGCATCTCCACGCCCAAGATGGCCTCCACCTACAATCACCCCAAGGTCACGAGCTTCACCTATTCAGAGGTACGTTCCATAAAAAGGGGCCCTAACGGCGCCTTCGAGGCAAAGGTTATCAAGAGGCCCACCTTTGTGGACCCTGAACGATGCACCGGGTGTGGCCAGTGTGAAAAGGTGTGCACCGTTGCACGTCCAGACCAGTTTAACGACGGCCTCATAGCCAGGAGGGCCATCTATATACCTTTTCCACAGGCAGTACCCAAAAAGGCAGTAGTGGAGAAAAAGGGGGTGTCTCCATGTACTAGGTCGTGTCCTGCTGGCATTTCAGTCCATGGCATGGTAGCCCTTGTCAGAAATGGACGCTTTGACAGGGCCTATTCAAGGCACCTCGAAGACGCCCCATTTGTTGGAAGCCTTGGCCACCTCTGTCCTGCCTATTGCGAAATGAAGTGTACACAGGGAAAGAAGAGCAAGATCCCAGTAGGGATAAAGGGAATAGAGAGGGCCCTTGGCTACTGGCACCTCAAAAATGGTGGTGATAAAACACCCTCTAAAAGCGGTGAAAAGCGCTTTGGCATAGTGGGTGTAGGGCCCCTTGCCCTGTCACTGGCCTATTTCCTGGCCCAAAAAGGAGTGCGTCCCCTTATATTCACACAGGGAAAGAGGCTTGGGGGCAGCCTCTTGGATGCTGTAGAAAAGGGGCTTTTGCCAAAGGAGATTTTAGAAGACGACATCAACACCATTTTGGCCCAGGGGGTTGAGCAAAAGGATAGTCCAGAAAACACGCCCTTTGATGCCCTGTTAGAGCAAAATGGGCTAGAGGGCCTTTTTATAGAAGACCCTGTACGTGCAAAGGAGAGCGAGAGAGAGCGGATATTCTCTTCCCCCCTAAAGTTAGATGAACCTCACCTCCTGCCCCACATAATAGGTGTTGCACGTAAGATTTCAGGGCCAATAGAGAAATTCCTTGAAAAAGGGGAATATTCACTCCCTGAAGATGCATTTAAAGGGCTCGAAGGGGAAATATCCATACAAGAGCCCCAGGGACACAATGAGGAATTGCTCCCAGAAGAGGCCCAAGGACTTGCTTCTCGCTGTCTCGACTGTGCAGTGTGTTCCCAGTGCCATGAGTGTATGAAGGCGTGTCCAGCCAATGCCATCGACTTCTCCATGGAGCCGGAAGAGGTCTCAGTGACCACCAAGACCATCATCATAGCCACAGGTTTTTCCCTCTTCGATCCATCGAAAAAGCCCCTCCTAGGCTATGATAGGCTCCCAAATGTCATAACTGCCATGCAGATGGACAGGCTCCTCGCACCAACCAGACCCTACAATGCAGTGCTCAGGCCATCTGATGGAAAGGTGCCAGGTAACATTGCCATTGTACTCTGTGCCGGCTCTCGAGACAGGACTGCGGGCAATACGTGGTGCTCTAGGATCTGCTGCATGTATTCAATAAAACAGGCACAACTCATAATGGGGGCACTGCCCATTGCCAATGTGACCATCTACTACATAGACATACGCGCCTTTGGAAAGGGCTATGAAGAGTTCTTTCAACAGGCCAAGGCCATGGGCACCAACTTCGTGAAGGGGAAGGTAGCCCGGATCGAGCCCACAGCAAACGACGACCTCTACATCTATTACGAGGACATGGAGCGAAAGGGTGGACTGAGACGCCAAAAACATGACCTTGTGGTGCTGGCCGTGGGTGCCATGGCATCGCCTCAGCTCAGAAAGGCCTTTATGGGCGATGATGCCCCAGATGTCGACGAAATGGCGTTCTTTTCCCAGTCGAAAGGGCTCTCTGAGCCTGGTGTCACCAACATAGAGGGTGTCTTTGTGGCAGGGTCTGCCACTGGTCCAAGGGACATTCCCGACTGTGTTGTACATGCAAATGCATGTGCAGCCCAGGTGGCATCATACCTTAAAAAGACGGAGAAGGGGTAAATGGCGAGTCAAAAGATTGGGGTATTTGTATGCCGCTGCGGCGGAAATATCTCTGACTATGTGGACGTAGAAAAGGTGGTGGAGTCCATAAAGGGTGTAGAGGGCGTGAAGATCGCCCGGGTCAATATGTTTTCCTGTTCAGACTCTGCCCAAGAGGAGATGATTGGCCTCATAAAGCGCGAAGGCCTGGATGGGATCGTGATTGCATCCTGCTCACCCAAGCTGCACCTTAATACATTCAGACAGATGGCCCAGAGGGCTGGCCTAAACCCCTATCAGTACACCCAGGTAAACATAAGGGAACAGTGTTCCTGGACACATACCCACGATAGAGACGGGGCCACCCAAAAGGCCACAAGACTCGTGCGCGCCGGAATCGAGGCGACTCGCCACTCCGAACCACTCCACCCCATAGAAGTGGTGACAAGGCCTTCAGTACTGGTGGTAGGCGCAGGCATTGGTGGATTGAGGGCTGCAATTGCCCTGGGAGAGATGGGGCTTACAGTACACCTTTTAGAAAAGGCAGATCGTCCAGGCGGGCTTGTGGGTACACGAAAGGCCCTCTTTCCAACCGGGGCAGATGGTACCAGTGAGATCGACTCACTCCTCCAGCGCATCCACACTCTTCAAAACATCTCACTCTATACCAATGCGAGTTTGGTAAAGAAAGAGGGGAGCATAGGAGATTTTTCAGTATCGATTAGAGTAGAGCCCAAAGATGGGCAGGACAGGGCCGACACCATCCAACTAAACGTAGGTGCGATCCTCGTCACCACAGGCGCCACCCCCTATGTGCCCAAAGAGGGTGAATATGGCTATGGGGCCAAGGGGATAGTGACCTTAAGGGAGTTCCTCGATCTCCTGGATTCTTCACGAGATTCAGACGGTATCTACTATGAAGGAAAGAGGGTAAGACGGATCACCTACATCTACTGTGTGGGGTCGAGGCAAAAGGAGGGGCACACCTATTGTTCGCGCTTTTGCTGTTCGAGTGCCATATTTGCAAGTCTCGAGGTACACAAGCGTTCCCCAGACGTCTTACAATATCACCTCTATCGCGACATAAGGACATATGGTTCTTTAGAGGCTCTCTACCAGCGAGCACTGGATCAGGGCTCTCTGTTCATCAGGTTTTCGCCAGACTCACCACCTAAGGTGGAGTGTGGGCATAATGGTGGTGGGATCAAGGTATTAGTAAAGGACCTTCTGACATCCAAGAGAGAACTCGAGATCTCCAGCGATTTGGTAGTACTCGTCACTGGGCTCGTCCCCAGGGTTGAGCAGCAGGAGGTCCAGGATGTGCTCAAACTCCCAGTGGGAATAGATGGTTTTTTCAATGAGATACACCCTAAACTAAGGCCTGTAGAGACAGTAGTTGCTGGAGTTTACATTGGCGGCTGCGCCCAGGGTCCAAAAAATGCACAAGAGAGCGTGGAGAGCTCCCTTGGGGCAGCGGCCAAGGCTGGCTCAATACTCCTTAAGGGCAAGGTGGAGCTTGAGCCCTTTGTTGCAGAGGTCGATGAAGGGCTTTGTGACGGTTGTGGCCAGTGCGTCGAGGCATGTCCCTACGATGCCATAACCATGGGACAGAGGTCAGACGGGACGCCTGTTGCAGTAGTCAATACAAGGCTCTGTAAGGGTGAAGGGGCGTGCGTCCCTGTTTGCCCCAAAGAGGCCTTGGAGATAAGGGGTTATGGACATGAAAAGATCAGGTCTATGATCCGAGGGCTTTTGACTGAATAGAGAGATGGCAATGACCATGGAAAGACGCAGGGTAAAGGGTGATCCAAAGAAGTACAGGGACGAGATGTGGTTACAGACAAAGATCCTTACACTCCTCGAGGAAAAAGGCCCATTGACTGTGAATGAGATTTCACAGGAGCTCTCTTGGCCCAATGACGAGATCATGATGTATCTCATGGCCATGAGGCGCTATGGGCTAGTGGAAGAGGCACCCAAGGCAAGGCGTGACCGATATTACAAATATGGGAAAAAGGAACGGTCATGATAAAGGTCAACGACAGCGTCGTAAGGGAATTGAGATCGAGGGGAAGATTTGATGCTTCAAAGTGTTTTAGCTGTGGAACGTGTACGGCCCTTTGCCCAGTAGGGCTTCCAATCCTGCCCAGGGAGATCTTCAGATATGCCCTATTGGGCGCTCAAGAGGAGCTCATAAAGAGGCAAGATGAAATCTTTTCTTGCCTCCTTTGCCGCATGTGTGAGGAGAACTGCCCTGAGGGGGTGGGCATAAGTGGCAACATCAGGCTCATTAGGGGCCTATTGAATGAAAAGGTGTTGGGACTATGAGCCTTAAAAGAGAAGATGTCCTCACGATCTTGGCCCAAAACATAGGTATTAGGGGAAGTGCCTTTCCAGTGGCCTCCTCTGCACTTACTGCCTGGGCAGAAGGACTTGGGATCAGGAAAGGTGGCCATACAGTCCTCTATACGGGCCACATGTATCAGATCATTCCATTCATCTTGGGGATGCAGAATAGGGAGGCCCTCATGCGCTCTGCCCCCTCCTGGGGGATGAAGGTGGCGAGGCTCATAAATCCAGTGATCAACCTCACCAGGGTGGTCACACTGGGTGCAGCACATCCCCTTGATGTCTTGCGTTACAACCGGGTACTCAGGGACGTAGCAACGCTCTTGAGATCGTGCGGTGTGGAATTTGGTTACCTCTATGAGTACGAGGAGTACGCCGGTGCACTTCCATATGATATGGGCCTAGATCGGGTATTTCTGAAACATGCCCATCGGGTATATAAAAAGTTAAAGGGCTTTGGCATAAGGAGACTCATCACTGTGGACCCACACACCACAGAGATGTTTAAAAACGTATATCCTGAGGTAATAGAGGGATTCGACATCGAAGTGGTCAACTACCTGGAGCTCCTTGCAGAGAGGTGGAGACCAAAGGTCAAGGGGGGTGGACACAAGAGGCCATTTGTCATACACGATTCATGTGTCTATTCGAGGTACCTTGGAATATTCGAGGAGCCAAGGTCCATTCTAAGACGTATAGGTGTGGAATTCCAGGAACCGCTCCTTTCCAAGAGGCTCACCCACTGCTGCGGAGGACCCATTGAGAGTATATTCCCTGAGAGGGCCAAAGAGGTGGCCAAGGCCCGGATGGAGCAACTGGAACCCCTGGGGAGAGAGATTGTGACCATGTGTCCCATCTGTCATCTCAATCTTGGTGCAGTAAAGGACGAGAATATCCAATTGTGGGACATTGCCACAATCTTGAGAGATATTCAAAAAGAGCAAGGAGGTAATGGGAATGGCTGAATCCATTGCAGGAAAGAGTTTGGTAGTGATCATTACACATGGACTGGACGACCCTGAAAAGGCCACACTGGGACTTGTGGTGGCAAATGCTGCCCTGGCCATGGATGTAAAGGTTACAGTGGTGTTCCAGGGAAAAGGCGTCATGTGTTGCACAAAGGGTATGTATGAGCACATCGTTACCCCTGGTTTAAAGCCCCTGAAGGAACTGGTGGACGGAATAGTCCCCTTGGGTGGAAAGATATTCGTCTGTATCCCCTGTATTGAGGAACGTAAGATCTCAAAGGATCAACTGGTGGATGGCTGTGAACTGGTCAAGGCAGGCAAACTGGTAAACGAGGTTATGAATGCCGATCAGGCCCTGACATATTAGGGTGCATCTCACACCCTGGCGCTGAATGGCCCATCATCCCCATTCCCCACTGGTCGTTCAGCGCCCATTCTCTGTCTAGCGGCCCAATACCCATAGACTAGACAATACCTCTTACTCTGGTAGAGTCTCTATGGATGCGAACTTGGGTTCATGGAGTGGTACCACTATGTCCACCATCTCCCTAAACCTCACTATCTGATCATAGGCCTCATACGGATTGATATTGGTGCCAGGAGGTATGGCATCCATCTCCATGGCCTTGATCTCTTTTGGTGGGTAGAAGTTCTCAAGGATTGTGCAGAACCCACTTATTCCCAGCACCCCCTTTTCTGTGTTGATGAGTACACTCATACCTCCCTTGGTGTGGGCAGGGGTATGTACCATCTTAATGCCAGGTGCCACCTCGAACTCCTCATCTTTTATGTGGACCATCTGGCCTGCCTCGTCGATCTCTTGGACGAAGTCTGCCATGTATCTAAAGTCCAAGGGATGAGGGTTATAGCACGACTCGAACTCTAATTCGTGGGCATAGAAGGTGGCATTTACACACTTGAAGTCATTTTCGCAGTGATCATTGTGGAGGTGTGTATGTATCACTATGTCGATGTCCTTTGGGGCAAGGCCATACCGAGAAAGCCCCTCTTCAAAGGTATAGATCTTACCGCCAATGGCCTGCTCTCTGTCCTCTGACTGGATCACGCCTATGAGTCCAGTATCTATAAGGATTCTCTTGTCACCGCCTTCGATCAACCACGAGTAGATGGGAATGGTGTACTCCTTGCCATAGTCGTGCTGGTAGGTCATCATTCCCTTGTCAAAGATCTTGGTACCCACAACGATTGGATGGATTTTATAGTTTGGGACAGACATGAGACTACCTCCTTTCTCCTAAGACCTGAGGTTTATTAGTATTGTTGATCACCCATATCAATCTTGTGTCAAGATAGATAGGGCATTAATGAAATCTATTGAGATTACAGTATACTACAATAAAATGTTTTATCCAGAGAGTCTGACTAAAAAGTGTATATAGTAGAAAGACGACCTCGGCCTTAGACCGTAAAAGGCCTTAAGCCCCAAATCGATTTGGGTGTGTTACGCGCCTTAAGGCGTAAAAGAACCGGAGTGCCAGAGGCACAAGGGTTGAGCTTACTTGACACGCACACTCTTTCTGCAAGAATGATCATATGAATTTTTTAAACAAGGAGAGAGCTATGATACACTACCGTTCTATACAAAGATTTATAGGGACGACTATATCTTTCGCAGTGTTGACCCTTTTTGCCTATGGCACCACGCTTTGGGCCAGGAGTATTAGCCCATTTCCACAAGATGCAGTAAAAATAGAGGATTTAAGGGGGAACAATTATCAGTCCTATTACTTTTATGTAACCGGCAGCCTTACAGGGAGCATATGGGGGACCGATGTATATACAGACGACTCGGACCTGGCCACAGCAGCAGTTCATGCAGGGGTCTTGAGGCCTGGAGAAAAGGGCATAGTCAAGGTGACCATCTTGCCAGGCCAGAGTGAATATACTGGTAGTACAAAAAATGGTGTCACTTCCTATGGTTATGATGCATTCGATGGGAGCTATTCAGTCTCACCAGACGACGGCGGCGACAATCCCCCCATCCCAGTACCCACTAATTTTGACCTCGAGGACTTTGAAGACTATCCAGGAAATGTATATCACTTCATAGTCACAGGCGACGTAGATGCAGGCACAGTCTGGGGCACAAATGTCTATACCTCAGACTCACCCCTCTCAAAGGCGGCAATTCATGCAGGATTGCTCACTGATGGTAGGCAGGCCACAGTGAGGGTCATCATCGTCCCGGGCCAAGATCACTACATAGGGACCTTTAGAAATGGCGTACAATCCGAAGACTATGACGCGTGGGGTGGTAGTTATATGGTGACAGACTACTATGGTACAACCTCTCTCATCCCTTACCCAGGTGGCCCAGAGAACCCATTGCCAGACCCTGGTGATCTCGAATCCTACGAGGACTTTCTTGGTGGCGCATACTACTTCACTGTAACCGGGGATGTGGATGGTGAGATCTTTGGAACAGGTGTCTACACGTCAGACTCCGATCTCTCGACAGCGGCTGTCCACGCTGGCATACTCTCACCAGGAGAGACTGGCACTGTAAAGGTCACGATTTTACCTGGTCAGAGCTCATACCAGGGGTCCACTGCCCACGGCATTACAAGTAGGTCCTATGGCGAGTGGGACTCAAGCTATAGGGTGGAGGCACCTGATGGAGAACTAGGTGATATCCCTGTGATAAAAGGCACTGGGTTCGCCCTCTATTCTGTAGGGACAAATTTTCAATACAGGATAGAGACCACCCAAAAGGCCACCAAATATGACGCCTTAGGCCTCCCAGCCGGCCTCTCAATAGATAGGGTGAATGGGATAATAAGTGGTGTGCCAGAGCTTACAGGCCGCTTTCCTGTGGAATTAAGGGCCACCAACTCTGCTGGTACCAGTGCCACCACACTGGTCTTGAGGAGCGATGGCCTTGTGAATCAGACCAACTGCCTCCTTGATTGGGCAGAGGCAAACTTTCCAGACGTCTTAGGCCCTGGAGGTGCAGATACCTTCTTTTTTAGGGGATTTGCCTTGCGCTTCTACCCTTCGAGCAACCTTTATCTCGGGTCATACCTAAATAGGCACCTGTTTGCCTATTCACCACAGATAACCCACGGCATGATAATGGACCTCGGCCCAATCGATCCATTCCTGGACGTGAGCAACTGCAAATAAATGCTAGCCGATCGCAGGGACAGGTGAAAAGGGTTTGTGAAAAGGCCCACCGAGAGGAAGTACAAGGTCCTGGGGATATATTTCTTGATCCTACAGCTCTTTGTCTTTTTGAGAAATCACCTACTGGGCGAGCAGATACTTTTCTTCTATTACTGTGATAACATAGCACTTTTCCTTGCGATCGGCTTCCTTACACGCAATATACAGCTCATCAAGGGGCTCATAAGTAGTGGCCTCATATTACAGGTGGTATATCTATTGGACCTCCTCTCCATCATATTTTTTGATCAGGAACTCACAGGTACTACAATCTATCTTTTTGATTACGATACCTTTTTGCTCATCATCACACTCTTAATGCACTTTGGTACCGCCTTTGTAGCGCTTCTCTTCACAGTACAGGAAGAGACACGTTGGACCGCCCTCTTATATGCCCTGGCCTACCTCGCCTTCCTCTATTTTACCACCATCGCCTTTACGCCAAAGGAGATGGACATGAACTGTATCTTTAATGCATGTGATGTATCGTGGGCCTATTTTGAGGGCTTTACCAGGTGGTGGATCGTCACTGCCTTTCTGTTCCTGGTCATACCCACACATCTGCTCCAGATGGGTCTTCAAAGGCTTGTGGCCAAAGTGAAGGCGATTAGAGCAGTTGAAACAGAATAGGCAGTGTAAGAAAGCTAAGCAATATGCCAACCCCCACCAATGCTGCTGTTAGCCTGGGAGAAAGCCCTGCCATTATGGCCAGTGCCCCGGCAGACACCATTGGGGGCATACCTGCCTCGAATATGGCCACATCAACTGCAACTCCCCCCAGGCCTAGCACCTTAGAAAGGCCCAGGGCCGCAAGGGGCGACACTACGAGTTTTAAAAAAAGCCCCACTGCAAGAAACCTTGTAGTGCCAGGCTCAAGCCTGGGAGTCAACTGATATCCCACTGCTACCATCACCACTGGCACAAGAGTAGATCCCAATCCGTTGAGGAGAGAGGAGAGAGGCGCCGGAAACGTGCGACCCAAGGCCAATAGGGCGATACCCAGGGCGATAAATGGGGGAAAAGTGATGATCTTTTTGATGACATCCCTAAGACTCGGCCTTGGACCATCAGGGTCTCCAAAGATGGCAAGGACAAGTGTTCCAAATGTGGCTAGGGCCAGGAATGATCCCAATTGGTCGTAAATCATGGCATAGCTTATGGCCTGTTCACCAAAAAAGGCGCGTACCATGGGAATACCCAAAAAAGAGGTATTGCCCAAGGAGGCCATGAGCATCAGGCAACCAGTAACCTGCGCCTCCCATTTAAATAGCCTCGATAGGGCCCAGATCAAAATGCCGTTTAGGCCCACCATTATCCATGGCAAGAGGGCAACAAACCAGAGGTCCTTGTCTATCTCCATACTTGGGACCTTATAGAGTACAAGTGCTGGCAAAGAGACATAGATGACATAGAGATTGAGCGAGTTGGAGAAGTCTTTTGGAAACCTACCTGATAACCTTAAGAAAACCCCAATAGCCAAGTATGATACTGTAACAATGAATGTTTCCATATTTCGTATTACCCTACTATGCGCCTTATGAGAGACCTCGTCCTCCCCTTTATAAACCTAATGGGGCTAAACCTGAGGGGCTCAAGTTGAGAGGGCATAATGAAGGCCCTCCCTTCATGGATCTCTTCTGGCCTTAGGAATGGATACTCGATCTCCTCTGGCCTTGCACCCTCTATTCCCCTCTCCTGAGCAGCCCTCCAGAGGGGGACATCCTTTGGTTTTGCACCTACAACCTCATAGATCGCCGTATCAAGGGCAACCGGAGAGTCTGAGGCCCCAATGAGATTCATCTCCATGGGCATACCCCCACTTGGACCTGTGACGTGCATTGGAGTTATGCAGTCTAAAATGGTTACCACTCTCTCAAAGAGGGAGGCGATCTCGAGGATCATGTTGGAAAATCGCTCTATATCCCCGCCGTATAACAGATGATAAAAGGCCTTTCTAAAGCCCACTACAGTCCCATATAGATTCTTTACACTACATGTAATGCGCATCTGGCAGTGTGCCTTGAGACGTGGGACATTCACTAGGAGGTCTGCCTCGAGGGCAAGCCTCGAGACACCCACCTCTATCCCCATTGGGAGACGTACATTGACTGGTCTCCCAAGGTCCTGTACCTCTACCCCCATCGCCTCCAATTTCTCATGGAGATCTCCCATACCAGCTATCACCCTACCTGCACTTCCAAAGGCAGGGGAATCACCCACCACTACCCTTGCCCCAAGCCTGGATAGTGCCCTGCATACACTGAGAATCACTGGCCCAGATGTGACGCAGAGCGCATCCCTGGGTTTTAAGAGGTTGGGTTTTACGAGTATTGTGCCTTTGACTTTATTGGGTAGAAAGGCGCTTAGGGCATCACATATGATCTCATCAAGCCCCTCCCCCACCCTCCTAAGTATGACTTGCTTTGGTCCTAGGCGTTGTCTATGCATATGGGATCAGGAAGTAGAGGTAGACTGGCCTTAAAGATCTGGCCTTTAGCCTGAATACCTCTCTTTTAATTGCACCAATACTCTCATATTGTCCAAAGAGTGGAGAGAGAAAGACCTTGCCCCTCTTTCCACCATCTTCAAGACCTACCAAATAGTCCTCAAGCAACTTGGTGTGTTCCTGTGGAAATGTAGGGGAGATGAGAAAATTAGTGCTTACCTCCAACTTTTGGGTGGCGTCATGGATCTCATCTATAAATTTAAGGGCCTTTTGGGAGAGTATCACATCAAAGGGCCTTCCAAGGGCACTTATGGTGGGGCCATGAAGCGACTCTATACCTACGTTTATGTATATCCTGGTAAAGGGTAGTGCATCGAGCCTCAAAAAGTCCCGAATGCCCTTTTCCAATATGGACTGGGGGCTTCCAAAGAGGAGGAGCCCTGAGGTGGAAAAATAGTTGTCCTCAATAGAGAGGACCTCATAGGCCATGTTTGACGCCTCTTCCAACACCCCTGTCTCGCAAGAAAGGGCGTCGTTCTGACCAAGGAATACCAGTGGATAGTTGACACGATCACATCCAATCCAATCTCTTAGTCCCAAGATAGTCCCTCTTATCTCGGCCAAAGTCCTCTCTTTGGGGTCAGCGCCGCCTTTTATGGCACAGAAACCACAGTTTGCAAGACACCCCTCTTTGACAATGACAGGGATTAGGTCGTAGTCGAAAAAGAGTGCTTCTGGGGGTACAACTGGTACGGAACCCATTATAGTATGTCTTAACCCAATTGACCTACTCATAAGCCCTTTAGTATCCCTAAATCTGTAACACGCCCCAAGACACCCCTTCTGGACAAGGCCATCCCATGCCTCTAGGCCTGCATCCAATAACTGCCTTTCCCTGTCCAGGCCAGAGATGGGCGGCATGTCTATGGATAGGGGAAGATAGTAGCGCCCAGCTAGGTCAAACGCCTCACCATAGAGAGAGCTATCGTAATAGATCCACCTACCACCAAGGGTACGCCTAAATAAGGTCCCTTCTTCATAGATCGAACCACCACCTTCCCTAAATATCCACTTGATGTCCCCACTTAGGTCCGTAAGGAACTTCAGGTCTCCACACCTGATCTCATGGTAGATGCCCCTAAACACGATATGGGATACAGGATCATAGTCCCGCCTCCCCTCTTTAAACAGGGTACACTTCATCTGAGACGGATTTTTAAGGCTGGTGGCCCATCTTTAGAAGACATCTTAGAAGAGTGGTGGACAGTGGATTACAAAGAGCCTCATAGGGGTATCCCCATCATTCTTTAGGCCATGCTCTTCCCCCTTGGGTGCCAGGATGTGATCGCCTTGGCCCACTTCATGCCAATCCCCGTTAAAGTAGGCGCGCCCTCTTCCCGAGGTGATGTAGATGGAATCTGCCTGGTCTGGGTGTGTGTGAATAGGGACCTCCACCCCAGGTGCAATCTCGAGGACGGATACGCTCACCCCCTGCCCATCAGAAGCCTTTATCAAGACGGCGATACGTACACCTGGATATTTTGGGTGATCTTCGAGCTTGATCTCTTGCGCCTGCGTAAAATAGACCATAGTGACCTCCAGTATTAAAATGAATTTTTAAATAAAATCAATTCAACAAATTTATTTAGATTTTTTAAATATTATATCACTCTTCATTTTTGGTATTGACAAAGATTTTCATAAAAATTATTTAAATTAAGCCAAGATATGATTACGGTGTTGCCCAGAAGCCATTCTCAGTGCATCACCTCAAAGCACCAACCAATTATCATATAAACCCGCTTAGTTGCCATCGTGGATACCAATAATCTTCCAGACGGTCAATAAGTAAGCGGTAGTGGAGACTCTTGGTTTAGAATAGTGCCATGTACCATAATATTGTAGGGATTTTCATGAGGATTTTTGTGATATAATAAAGTTGAAAAGATGATTTATAAAGGCCTGTATCATCCAATCACTGTCAAGGAGCTACTATCGTACATTGATGACTCTCAGAGGTCCCACAAGTTTTGGCGCGACATATTTAATTCTATTATCAAACTAATATCTGTACCTCTCTACGTCAAGGATAGAGAAGGTAGATTTATCTACTTTAACGAAAAATTCTTAGACCTATTAAAAAAGAATTATAAGGACGTCGGGAGTAAGACTTTGCTAGACATATTCCCCAATGATCCCCTATGCGAAAAACTCCATAAAATGGACCTAATGGTCATGGAGACAGGAAGAGAAAGTATCGGTGAATATTTCATAAGGGATAGCCAAGGTAGAATTTTAAAAAGACATTGCTTGCGTTCATGTTTTTTTGATGATCTGGAAAGGATTGTAGGAGTCATAGGTGTCATTGAAGAAGGTGCTCAGTCGGGTTCTATTGGGCAGGTCCTATCGAATAAATTCAAAGAGATCAATATAATCTCACGGCTTCAAGAGGTAGTGTCCAAGAGCTTGGACACCGAGGTGTTGGTAAAACAGGCCACCAAATTTATTTATGAAACCCTAAACGTAGATGCCTGTCTCCTTTTATTGACCCAAGGGGAAAATCTTTTGTTAAAGGGCAGCTACCCAGAACTTTCAGCGATCCACGGGCTCAAAGCAGAGATTTCGCAGATAAGGCGCTGTCTATGTAAGCTTTCCTTAAAAAAGAAAAAGATTCAATACATAGAGGACTTAAAAAGCAGTAAATCTTCTGGACGGCTCCCATGTTCCATGGCGGGATTCACCTCTCTTGTCTCAGTCCCACTCATTACTGAAGACAGGGTGTACGGGGTACTGGCCCTGGCATCTAAGACTGAGAGGAGGTTTGGCAGTGAAGCTGAATTGCTTGGTATCATTGGGGGCATAGTGTCAGTGGCGCTCAAAAACTCACTCCTTTATCAAGACCTTAAGAAGGCAAATGCACGTTACAAGATAGTAGCAGATCACACAAAAAATTTTGAATTCTGGATTTCCACACAAGGTGACTTCCAGTATGCATCCCCTGCATCAGAGAATATAACGGGTTTTCCTCCAAAGAGTTTTTACAAGGATGCAACCTTACTGGAAAAATTGATTTTACCTCAAGATCGACCACTATGGCATACTGCAGTCCAGGAGGAGAGTTCCAGTCCATTTACCATGCGCATTCGCCACAAAGATGGTGGAATCAGATGGACAGAATGTACAGCATATAAAATTTATAAAGACAATAATGAGCTGCTTGGCATTAGAGGGAGCATTAGTGATATTACCAAGAGCTATGAGGCGAAAAGGGCAGAAGAAAAGAGCCAAAAACTCCTCAGCTCCATCTTTAACAGCATAAATGATCCAATGTTCATGATAAACCATGAATACGAAATCCAGATGATCAATAAAGCAGCTCTCAATTATTTTGACATAAGAGATCCAAAGACCCTTGGCAAGAAATGCTTCCAAGTTATTTCTAATAGAAATTCGCCCTGTGGAAAGTGCGCATCACTCTTGGATTCCGAGCTATTATGTACTGACTTTGAAAAGACAATTTTGAAGAGAGATGGAGAACATATTATAAGGGTCTTTCTCCACAGGGTCTATGATGAGGCCCATGCAATAGATGGTACATTAGTGCACATTAAAGATATCACACTAGAAAAGGTTATAGAACGCGAACTCATTAATTCAGAAAAACTATCTATGTTGGGTATTTTGTCAGCCAGTATGGCCCATGAAATCAACCATCCCAATAATCTCATTTTATTCAACCTCCCCATCTTAAAACAATATATAGAAGCATTGTTAGAACTGATCAGACAAGAGACACCTAAAAAGACATTAGAGCTACTAGAATTGTTTGGCCTACGTTATGACCAATTTATTGAGGACCTATTCAATCTATTAGACGACATATATCAGGGAGGAAAGCGTATCGAGGCCATTATAAATAGACTACAGCTTTTTGTACAACCGTCCGATTATAAGTCTAGGAGCAAAGTAGCCGTCAAAGAGATCGTAGAACGGTCGCTCAACATGTGTGCCTCAAAGATATATAAGGTTGTAAAAAGCGTTGAAGTGCAGATTGCAGATGACATCCCTACCTTATATATAAATCGAGAGGCCCTTGAACACGTCCTGGTTAACCTATTGCTGAATGCCATTCAGGCAATGGACAAGCCAGAACCCTACCTCTGTATACGTGCATATAGGGGGACTGCATGGGATGAGTCTATAATTATCGAAGTGATAGATAATGGTAAAGGGATTGGAGATAGTGAACTCAGCAAGATCTTTGATCCCTTCTATAGCCGCAATCGCAGTACAGGACTGGGCCTATTTATATCAAAAAATCTTATAGAAACTATCGGTGGAACCATTGAAGTAAATACAAAAAAGGGATACGGCACTACTTTTAAGATAAAGATTCCTGTTTCTCAATCTGGAGGTTGGAATTCTAATGGACTACTCCATAATGATCATTGATGATGACAAAAATTTTCTTGAAACGTTGGGAAGGGGACTCAGAATATCTGGATTTAAAAATTGTATCCTCGAAGACGATCCCCAAAAGGCTGCTCAACTCTTCCAACAACATAAAATCACAGTAGATGTGGCGTTGATTGACATATTAATGCCGAAATTAGATGGCGTAGAACTCCTCACAATCATAAGAAACCACAGCCCAGATACCGAGTGTATTATGATAACCGCATCAAACGAGGCATCCATTGCAGTAAAGTGTCTAAAGCTTGGTGCTTTTGACTACCTATTGAAACCAGTCACACAAGATGAGCTTATCCTGAGCATAAAAAAGGCACTGGAACGAATAACCTTCTTAAAGAGCAAAGAGATCTCTATGGGTCTTACGACCCCAGTTCTAAAAAATCCCGAGGCCTTTCAACACATTGTCACTCGTTCGAAGAGGATGCTTAGAATCTTGAAGGAAGCAGAGCTCCACGCCCCAAGCTGTGTCCCTATACTCATTACTGGAGAAAGTGGCACTGGCAAGGAATTGCTGGCAAGAGGCATTCACTTGGCTAGCAACAGGAGAAATCAACCATTTCTAGCAGTGAATATCACAGCCATGCAAGACCATTTATTCGAATCGGAATTTTTTGGCCACGTAAAGGGTGCTTTTACCGGGGCAATTAAAGATAGAAAAGGCCATCTAGAAACAGTCGGTAATGGGACGATATTTTTGGATGAAATTGGTGATCTACCCTTAAATCTCCAAAGTAAGCTCTTACGTGTACTTCAGGACGGAGAATATATAAAACTTGGGTCGAGCATTCCCAAGCGGGCCAGTTGTAGATTTATAGCAGCTACCAATGCAGATTTGGAATACTTGAAGGACAAAGGAAAGATCAGACCCGATTTCTTCTATAGGTTAAAAGGTGCATGGCTTCACCTTCCACCTTTAAGGGAAAGAAAGGATGACATCCCCCTTTTGATCCATCACTTCTTAAAAGAGTCGTCTAAAAACGGTACCAAGCCCACTATTGATGATAGTGCCATAGAGGCCCTTAAGGCATACGATTATCCTGGCAATATTAGGGAATTGAGGTCCATAATAGAAGTAGCCCTTAATCTATGCAGTGGTAGGACCATTACACTCAAATGTCTGCCAGAAGCAGTAAGGAGGGCCGAGAGGGTCCCCTTATCCCAGATGCCTCGAAATGACCAGTCTCCTTTATTTATTAGACCTCTTCGCGAAATAGAAAAAGAGCACATACTGAAGGCCTATGAGATTACAGGCCACAACAAGTCTCAGACTGCCAGGCTTCTAAAGATTGGCTTGAATACCTTAAGGCGAAGGCTCAGAGAATACCAGATCGATTAATTATCCCAAAACGGCATATCAAAAATACAAAAAACACAGCATGTTATAAATAGTATTCCAGAATGGCATAGCTTAAAATGGACTAGTATGTCTTTTCACTATCTGGCTAGTTTTATCTAACCTAATGAAATAAAAAAACAAAATTCTTTTCATTCAAACCTGGCATATTTTTAGCACAATTATCTTACATGAACATCCTCTTGGTGAGTTCAGACTATCCCTTTGCGAATGTCCTTGGTTTTGGCCTTTCGCTAAAGGGGATGGGGGTACTAATTGCAAAATCGTACGAAGAGGCAAAGGCCATTGTTTCCAAGGCAATGGGGAAGATCGATGCAATGGTAGTGGACTATCTATTAAACGGTGACAAAAATGGACTTGACTTGGTGTGGGACCTCAAGAAAGACACCCCAAATATCCCAAAGATCTTCATTACTCCCATAAAGGACGAGAGATTATTCAAAGAGGCAAGAAGTATCGGATGTAACGGGATTCTGTGTAAACCAGTCACAGTGGACGAAATCCTGTCGCAAATAAAAAAAGCAGGGGGTGGATAGATGTACCTAAAAAAGGTGAAGATCGTCTATTTAGTTAGTGCACTCAGTCTCTTTTGGTTCCTGGCCATAGTGGGGCTTTCCACAAAGAGTCTCATTACCCTAGGGAAACTAAATAGTGAGACTACACAGATCGTCGACAAACACATACCCATTGGTGAGATGATGGCTGAAATAGAGGCCGACTTATTCAAACAACTTAAGATGCTTTACGTCAATTCCAATGATCAAGTAAAATTCGATTCAATTTCTAAGAAGATAAAGACAAGTACTATATCTTTAAAAAACAATATCCTATCAATTAAAGAAAATATCAATGACAAAAGACTTATTGAATCTCTATTAAATATATTAAAGCAATTTAATAATTTATACTATAGTATCGTAAAAATTAATCTAGAAAAAATCTCAGAGAACAAGAGTGAAATAAAAGAAAAACTAGATGATCTCAGTAAACTGGTTGAAGAGTTTAAAGAAAAAGTAGCCTCGTTAAATTCTGAATCAAGAGAAAAGATAACATCTGACTATAAGGGTATGAAGACTCATATAATTATTGGAAGCAGCCTTTCTTTACTAATCGGCATCTTGGCCAGCCTTACTGTGATCCTCACGATATTGTTCAAGCTCAATGACGTGAAGGCGAGGCTCAAGGAAATTGCCACAGGGGATGCAGACCTTACCAAGAGGGTACACATCGATGGAAAAACCGAGATAGACGAGATAGCCATCTTGCTCAATCAATTCATAGAGAGGATCCAATTACTCATAGCAGACGTAAAGGATAAGGGCGTTCAACTCACTCAGCAAGTACGTGAACTCTCTTCATTGGCAGAGTCCCTTGCCAGTACGGCAGTTGAAGGTCAGGCACAGGCAGAAGAGGTAGAAGGCACAGCCAGAAACGTGGGCGAACAGATGCAAAATATTGCTGCTGCTATGGAAGAGATGACAGCCACGGTCTCTGAGATATCCCAACACACCTCGACTACGAGCGAAATTGCAGGGGAGGCCGTAGAAAAGATGGGAGAGGCACAGGATATAGTGCAAAAACTTGGAGAGGCATCAAAAAGTATAGAGGCCATGAGTTCCCTAATTGGCACCATTGCAGAACAGACAAACCTCCTGGCCCTCAATGCTACCATCGAGGCAGCACGGGCTGGAGAGGCAGGAAAGGGCTTTGCTGTGGTTGCAAATGAGGTGAAGGACCTGGCAAAGCAGACTGGAGACGCTGTCCAGGAAATAGATTCAAACGTAGGGGTATTGCAAAACTATGTCCATTCAGTGGTGGAAGTCACCAGTAAGGTAGCTGAAATCGTAGAAAAGGTAAATGAGCTTACTGGTAATGTTGCCGCTGCCGTGGAACAGCAGACAGCTACTACAAACGAGATAAGCAGTAATACACACCAGGCCACTGAAAATGTGGCCATGCTAGTTGATATGAGTGGTGGCATAAAAGAGGCCAGTGGTCAGACCGCTGCAGGGTCTGAGCAGGCCAAATCCAGTGCAGTGGAATTAAAGGAGGTGGCCTTTTCACTAAAGAGGTCTCTTGACGAATTCGCTGTTTAAGATGCCAAACCCACCCTGGGGAAAGGTGAAAAATAGGCAAAAACTTGTCTCAAGCAAGGGTGAAGAGGATAACAATAATTAGCTTTATATATATTGTATTTAATCTAGTTATTTTTAGCTTATTCTATATAGAATTAAAAGATAAATATCTTGCTAATAATATAAATTATATAAAAGAAAGGGTAATACGTTATGTAGATTATAAATTCAATCTAATATACCACGAGTATAGCTCAAAACTCAGCAGCCCTGTGGCCTCATGTCAAGAGCTAATTGGAGAAAGACTTTCAAATGGTTATTTCAAACTTCCTCAATGCATTAGTAGACTTTGGACTAGTGGGCTGTCAGAAGACCCTTTGGTCATCTCACTAAATTTTTATAACCGAAGTAACCAACTATCATGGACCCTAAAGAAGAATGGCACAGCACTGGAAGATGCCTTAAAAGGTACTGCACCAGTGACCTTTCCACTTTACTCATGGTCTTCCTCGCTAGTCTTTGTTAGGGGCAGACCATATTTGTCAATTATTAAGGAGTTGGCCAAAGAGGACCAAGTGTTTGGTAAATTAGAGCTAGTACTCGATCCTTGGAGAGTACTTTTGGACTCCATCAAAGAGGGACTCGGATATGACGCAGCACTATTTTTTTTAAGGCGCCCCGATGGTACACCAACTCAGACTGGACGCCACTCCCTTATCTGTAAGGACCGCCTCCTCTTTAAACCGGATTCAAAGTTGGATATGAGGTGCCCAGAGCAAGATAGATTAACGCCAATTTTTATTTCAATATTTAAAAATCCCCAAAAAGGGCCTATCGGTGGAATCGTAATCTTAGAAGATCTAAGTGGAAACAAATTAACCATTCCATCATGGCCTGTTGTAGCCGTGATTGTTTCCACCTTGGTTGTTTACGGGATGCTACTTGTGACACTGGGCCTTGTTGTGGCCAAATGGAAGAGACAGAACAGGGAACAGTCGTCATTAATAGATGTGCTTTCAGACACTATAAAACAAAAAGAGGGTAATCTCAGAAAAAGAGAACTGGAACTTCAGCGCGAGAAGGACACAAAGAAGATCCTCGAGGCAAACCTGTCTCGACACGAAGACATCCTCAAGAGCATATTTAATGGCATACAAGACGGCCTCCTTTCCCTCAACACCAAATTTGAGATAACCAGCGCCAATGAGAGTATTCTCCATCTTTTTGACGTCGCTCCCCCCATTATTGGGAAGAAGTGTTACGAGTGCTTTCATGGAAGGCTCGAGCCATGTAGCCCGTGCCCTACAAAGATGGCCATAGAACAAAAGAATCTACAGCGCATTGAACTTGAGATACAATTGGAAAAGGGTGGATCGAGGTGGCTCAACGTCTATGCCTATCCAATATTTGATAAAAAGAAGAATGTCACTGGGGTCGTAGAATTTATAAGGGACATCACAGATAAGAAACGGATGGAATTCGAGAGGTCGCAGCTAAAGAAACAGTTGATCCAGGCCCAAAAGCTTGAGGCAATCGGAACCCTTGCTGGGGGCATTGCCCATGATTTTAATAACATACTCATGGCAGTCTCTGGTTATGTGGAGTTGATCCAATTAAAATGTGGCCAAACCCAGCAGGAACTAGACAGATACTTTAAATTGATCGACCAATCTGTTGAAAAGGCATCGGGCCTCATTAAGCAGTTGCTTATCTTTAGTAGGGATGAACCCATGAACATCAAGCAGATCGACCTAAACCGGGTCTTACACAATATAATGAGCATGATGGATCAACTCATTGGTAGCAAGATAAATGTGGAGCTTCACCTTTCAGACAGGCCACAGGTGATACTTGGAAATGTCAAACGACTTGAGCAGGTCTTTATGAACCTTGCAATAAATGCGAGAGATGCAATGCCCTCAGGTGGACTTATTACTCTGAGGACCAAAGAGGTGATACTTGGACCAGAGGATGTGAGGACAATCCCAGGTGCAGCCCCGGGTGAATATGTAAAGATCGAGTTTGAAGACACAGGAGAGGGAATGGATGAAGATACCCTATCTAGGATTTTTGAGCCATTTTTCACCACAAAGGAGGTTGGTAAAGGG
>WGBU01000098.1 GCA_015494155.1 Deltaproteobacteria bacterium
GCCACAAGGGTGGGAAGGCTCAAGATAATGGTGACCGAGGTGAGGAATTTCATCACTATATTGAGATTGTTCGAGATGACTGATGCGTAGGCGTCCATCATGCCACTCAAGATATCACTGTATATCTTGGCCATTTCAATGGCCTGCTGGTTCTCAATGAGGGCATCTTCCAGTATGTCTTCACTCTCTTCAGAGATGGCGATGTATCGTCCACTCTGGAGCCTTGCCATGACAAGGTCGTTTGCCCTGAGACTCGTATTGAAATAGACCAGACTCTTTTCAAGGTTCAAGAGTTTAATGAGTTCCTGGTTTCTGAGTGACCTGTGAAGCTCTTCCTCATATTCGTTGGTAAGTCTGTCGATGAGTCGAAGATGTTTTAGGTAGAGGGCTGCGGCACGCAAAAAGATATGGAAGATAAAGCGCGTTGGGTCACACAAAAGCCCTGCCAGCACCGCACGTCCAGACAACATTTCCTCTATGAGTGGTGTCTCTTTTAGGCACACCGTGATGATGACCCCGTCTATGAGGACGATTCCAAGCGGTATGGTCTCGTAACGGACCACATCTCCTTCATGACGGGCATCTGGGATCTTTATGATGATGAGTACCTGATCGTCCTCTTTTTCAATCCTGGAAGTCTCTTCCTCATCCAATGGGTAATGCAAGAATTCAGGCAACACAGGGAGCCTCGTCTGCACCTCCTGTAGCTCTTCTGGTGTGGGGGCGACAAGATTTATCCAACACCCCTCTTCAAAGGTGTCACACCGTTCTATAACCCTTCCGTTCTGTTTTAAGATCTGAAGCACAAAGAGGCTCCTCCTCTGAAAAAGGTACCGTTTTATAACAAAATGCCAGGTCAATAGCAATAAAAAAGAGATTTGAATTAGTTTTCACGAATTCACTTGACAAAATGGGTGCTGAATGAATATACATTCAGTAAATTTAAATCGGTTGCCTACTTCAAATACCCTCTGGAAAAAGGAAAATCCAGGCATGAAGATAGCTGACAAACATGAAAAGATTGTCCAGGCCGCAATACGCGTATTTGCCAGAAATGGGTTTTATAATTCCAAGATCGCTGAAATCGCCAAAGAAGCCAATGTTGCAGACGGCACCATCTATCTCTATTTCAACAACAAATACGACATCCTGATCACCATATTCGAAGAAGAGATCGGCAAGATAATTGCCAAGGTAAAACAGGAGATGGCGCGTATCGAGGACCCACGGGAAAAGCTGGTGCGTTTTGCCCAGATACACCTGAGCCTAGTAGAGGAGAACAGGGACCTTGCAGAGGTGATCCAAGTGGAGCTCAGGCAGAGCAGTAAGTTCATGAAGGAGTATAGAAATAAAAAATTTGCAGAATATCTCAATATCATCTCACAGATCGTGAGGCAGGGACAGGCCGAGGGTGTCTTCAGGGAAGACGTCATGCCAGGGATCTTCAAGAGGGCATTCTTTGGGGCACTGGATGAGATGAGCAGGTTCTGGGTACTATCTCCCAAAAAAAAGTATAGTGTGAACACCGCTGCCCGCCAGATAAGCTCCTTTTTCCTCCAGGGTATCCTGGCACAACCCCAATGATCCAAGCCTCTGATCCATTTGAGACATACGATTTTATACCACAAAAAGACGCCCTACTAGACTCCCTCTACAGTCCGCTTCCACCATACCTCCGCATAAACACACTGAAAACTAATGAGCAGAAGGCCTTCGAGATCATCCAAAAGGAAGGTATAGAGCTCACCCCCATACCCAATGTCCCCTTCTTTTACAGGGCAGCATGGGAAAAGGGGCTTGGGCACGCACTTTCATATAAGGTGGGGCTCTTTTACCCGCAGGCCCTATCCTCTGCCCTGCCGGTCCTTGCACTTGCCCTCCGGCCCCAGGACATCATCCTGGACATGTGTGCTGCCCCAGGTGGAAAGACCACCTATATGGCGCAACTCACTGGGGACTCATCCCTAATCGTCGCAAACGATAGGAACATAGGCAGGCTCACCTCGCTCACATCCAACATAAAGCGGCTTGGCATCACGTGTGTGGTAGTGAGTTCCATAAGTGGAGAGCAGTTTCCCCCACAAGAACGATTCCATAAGGTACTCCTCGATGCACCATGCTCAGGAGAGGGCAAGTACAGGCTAGACAGAGAGGGAAGGGTGCTCTTTAGGGCAGAGGGCCACACCAACCTCCCTGCCATCCAAAAGGGCCTCATAGTGAGGGCCTTCGACACCCTCATCCCAGGTGGGACCCTGGTATATTCCACATGTACCCTAAACCCCATGGAGAATGAAGATGTGATTACCTATCTCCTAAAGAAGAGGCCAGCAATGGTCGTCCCATGGTCTCCGCCCCTTATGTCGCATCCAGGGGTCTTAGAATTTAATGGAAGGGCGTTTTCAAAGGAGGTTCGTCATGCAAGGCGATTTTATCCACACGAGATCGATTCAGTGGGATTCTTCGTGGCCAAGATTATTAAGCCGAGATGAGAGATACGCCATCCTCCACTACCTAGAAGAGGACTTTGGTATCCCCCCTGCTGTCTTCATACCCTATGTCTTCTTTAAGACCTCCCGGGCCTATTACATGGTGCGCCAACACCCGTGCCTCCATGAGATATGTAACTTGAAGATTCAAAACGCAGGGCTCCCTGCCATAAGGATCCTTGGAAGACACCTCAAGCCCACCACACAATTTGCACAGCTATTTGGACCGATGGCAACAAAGCGGGTCTTGAGGCTTGAATGGGATGATCTTAGAGACCTTGCCAAGGTGGGCGAGATCAGACTCAAAAAGAGGTTAGCAAACGGCTTCTATCTTGTAAATTCCCAAGAGTTCTTCTGGGGGTTTTCCCTGGTAAAGGAGGGGGAGCGGCTCATATCGTACCTTTCAAAGCAGATGAAGAGCGCCCTACTTTCTTAGGGCAAGCCTCGTCAATATTATAGAGAAGCTTTCGTCTCCACCCCTCATATCAATCTTCTTTACGCCAATGGAGTAATCCTTTTCACACATGGGCAAAAAGGCCCCTAGGCTCTGCCTACGCGAGTCATGGGCCATATATATCACCCCATCTTCCTTTAGATATCTACGAAAAATCTCAAGGAGGGGATCGAAAAACTTCTTGTGAAAGAGTATCTCAGAACCTATGATGATGTCGAATTTCCCAAGGTCTCTTGGCTTGAGCCAATCCAAGGTCTCGAAGAGACAGGTATTACATCCATTGACCTGGGCCGAGACCCTTGGAAAGTCCAGGACCTCGTCCTCATAGTCTGTAAGCAGTACCTCGTGGCCAAACTTGGAGGCCACAAGGCCCGTGACCCCGAGCCCTGCACCGATCTCTATAACCCTCTGCCCCCTCTTTGGCGGTAGAGAGGCCATGAGCTGGGCGAGCACTACAGAGGCCTCCCAAATCTTCACCCAGAAGGGAAAGTCGGCGGCCTCCTTGAAGATATCCCGCCCAGCTATGAAGGGCTCGAGGTCTTGGGGTGCTAGGATGTGGAACTTTTCACCCTTTACCTCTATCTCTTCAAAGCCGGCTGAATACTTGGTCTTTAGCCTGGCATAGATAGATGCCACACGCTGTGGCACCTCTACCTCAGTGCGCCTCTTGGGCTGACTTTTCGGCACTTCTCTTCTTCTCCTGTAGATCGTAAAAGACCCTTCCAGTACCTGCTGGAATGAGCCTTCCCATGATCACGTTTTCCTTCAAGCCCCTTAGATAATCCACCTTGCCTGCAATGGACGCCTCGGTCAATACCTTGGTGGTCTCTTGGAAGGACGCAGCAGATATGAAGCTATCGGTAGTAAGGGATGCACGGGTTATTCCAAGTAGCATAGGTTCTGCAGTGGCAGGCTGTTTCCCTTCCTGTAGCAATCTCTCGTTTTCCTCTTCGAACCTGTGCCTTTCTACCTGTTCACCTAGCATAAAGGAGCTGTCGCCCACGCTGGTGATCTTCACCTTCTTGACCATCTGGCGCACTATGACCTCGAAGTGCTTGTCGTTGATCTTCACGCCCTGGAGCCTGTAGACCTGCTGGATCTCATCCACTAGGTATCTGGCCAAGGCCTTTAGCCCCTTTACCCTCAGAAGATCGTGTGGGTTGATCACACCATCCATGAGTGGCTCGCCAGCACGCACATAGTCTCCCTCATGGACATTTATGTGCTTTCCTCTTGGGATGAGATACTCCTTGGGCTCACCAAACTCTGGGGTAATGATTACCCGGCGTTTACCCTTCAGGTCCTTCCCAAAGGAGACCACACCGTCGATTTCTGTAATGATGGCATATTCCTTTGGCTTTCTCACCTCGAAGAGCTCTGCCACCCTGGGAAGACCACCTGTAATGTCCTTGGTCTTGGTGGTATCCCTTGGAATCTTTGCAAGGGCAACACCTGCCTCCACATAGTCACCCTCATTCACCTGTATGATGGCACCTATGGGCAGGATGTAGCGGGCCTCACCCCTACCTGAAGGGAGCTTTAGGGTACGCCCCCTCTCATCCTTGAGGGAGATCCTGGGCCTATACTCAGTGGCCTTGTACTGGATGATTACGCGGCTCGCCTTTCCAGTCACAGGGTCCACCTTCTCCTGCATGGTCTCGCCCTCGATGACGTCTCCGAACTTGACGCGTCCAGCTACCTCGCTCAGGATCGGTGTGGTAAATGGGTCCCATTCGGCAAGCTTTTGGCCTGGCTCAACTTCTGCACCTTCCTCCACCAGTAGCTCTGCACCGTAGATCACAGGATAGCGCTCACGCTCGCGCCCATCAGGGGCTACAATCACTATCTCGCCATTCCTGTTAATTACCACAAGGCGTCCTTGTGGATTTCTAACTGTGTTGAGCCGCTCGAACTTCACCACTCCATTACCGCGGCACCTTATTTCTGCCTGCTCCACCTTTCCACTTGCAGTACCACCGATGTGGAAGGTCCTCATGGTGAGCTGGGTACCAGGCTCACCCACTGATTCTGCAGCAATGATCCCCACTGCCTCGCCCAGGGCCACCATCTTCCCGCGAGAAAGGTCCCTTCCATAGCACTTGGCACAGATACCAAAGGGCGCCCTGCATGTGAGGGGTGAACGGATCTCTACCTTTGTTATACCTGCATCCTCGATGAGCTTTACCTTTTCCTCGTTTATCTCCTCATTGGCCTTCACCAATACATCGCCTGTCAGAGGGTCTATGATGTCTGTTAGGGCCACCCTACCAAGGATCCTCTCGCCAAGGGGCTGGATGATCTCGCCCCCTTCTATGAGGTGCTCCATCTCAATTCCGTCGATGGTGCCACAGTCCTCAATGGTGATGGTGGAGTCTTGGGATACATCCACTAGACGCCTGGTAAGATAACCGGAGTTTGCGGTCTTTAGTGCAGTATCTGCCAGCCCCTTCCTGGCACCATGGGTGGAGATGAAGTATTCGAGGACGTCGAGTCCCTCTCTAAAGTTACTCTTAATGGGGGTCTCAATGATCTCACCAGAGGGTTTGGCCATGAGGCCCCTCATACCAGCGAGCTGACGGATCTGGTCCTTTGATCCCCTGGCCCCTGAATCTGCCATTATGAAAATGGGATTAAAGCTCGGGGTCTCCACGACCTTCCCATCGGGGGTCCTATGGTACTCCACAGAGATCTCCTCCATCATCTGTTTGGCCACTTCATCCGTGGCCCTGGTCCAGATGTCTACTACCTTGTTGTAGCGCTCACCCACCGTAATGAGGCCCTCTGCATACTGCTTATAGACCTCTGTCACCTCTTTCTGGGCCTTCTCTAGGATCTCCTCCTTGTTCACAGGTACCACCATGTGATTGATCCCAATGGAGATGCCAGCAAAGGTGGCAAAGCGGTAGCCAAGGTCCTTGAGCCTGTCTGCGAGGATAACGGTCTTTTTGGCACCTGCCTGTCGGTAGCTCACGTCAATGAGGCGTGCTATGTCCTTTTTCCGCATGACCTTGTTCACTGTCTCAAATGGCACCTCTTCTGGGAGATAGTCAGACAGGATCACACGGCCTACAGTGGTCTCCACGAGCTTTCCATCTAGTCTCACCTTGATCCTCGCCTGGAGGTGAACGGCCCCTGTGGCCCAGGCCATGATCACCTCATCCCTGGACTTAAATACCTTTCCTTCGCCAGGGGCATTAAGGCGCTCTCTGGTCATATAGTAGATGCCCAATACGATGTCTTGGGTGGCCACAATGATGGGCTCTCCATGTGCTGGGGAGAGCACATTGTTTGTACTCATCATGAGCACCCTTGACTCGGTCTGGGCCTCTACAGAAAGCGGCACATGTACTGCCATCTGGTCACCGTCAAAGTCTGCGTTGTAGGCCACACAGACCAGTGGGTGCAACTGGATGGCCTTACCCTCTATGAGCACTGGCTCAAAGGCCTGGATACCCAGCCTGTGGAGGGTGGGGGCGCGGTTCAGCATGATGGGATATTCGCGCACCACCTCGTCCAGTGCATCCCACACCTCAGGGACCTCCTTTTCCACCAGCTTCTTGGCGCTCTTTATGGTGGTGACAAGGCCCTTTTCCTCGAGCTTGTTGTATATGAAGGGCTTAAATAGCTCGAGGGCCATGCGCTTTGGGAGTCCACACTCATGTAGCCTCAACTCAGGTCCAACTACAATGACAGAACGCCCAGAGTAGTCCACGCGTTTACCCAGGAGGTTTTGGCGGAAACGGCCCTGTTTGCCCTTGATCATATCTGAGAGGCTCTTAAGTGGCCTCTTGTTTGGTCCAGTGACCACACGTCCCCGCCGCCCATTGTCGAAGAGGACGTCGACTGCCTCCTGGAGCATGCGTTTTTCATTCCTGATTATGATGTCAGGGGCATCCAAGTCCTTGAGGCGTTTTAGGCGATTGTTTCTATTTATGACTCGACGGTAGAGGTCGTTGAGATCTGAGGTAGCAAAGCGCCCTCCATCCAGCGGGACGAGGGGTCTTAGGTCTGGGGGCAGGACTGGGATCACTTCGAGGATCATCCACTCAGGCTGGTTGCCAGAGTCCCTGAACGCCTCTACGATCCTGAGCCTTTTACCAAGCTTCTTGCGCTTTGCCTCTGAACGGGTAGAGAGCATCTCCTCCCTCAATTCCTTTGAGAGGGCCTCGAGGTCTAGCTTACTCAGAAGCAACCTTATGGCCTCTGCCCCCATCCCCACCTCGAACTTTGGCCCAAACTGTTCGATGTTCTTCTGATAGGCCTCCTCTGTCATGAGGGTGCCCACAGGGATCTCAGGCATCTCAGATGCAATGACAATATATGACTCGAAGTATAGGACACGTTCGAGTTCCTTCATGCTGAGGTCCAGTAGGGAACCTATCTTGCTTGGGAGACTCTTCAGGTACCAGATGTGCGCCACTGGCGCCGCCAAGGAGATGTGTCCCATGCGCTCACGCCGCACCTTGGACTGGATCACCTCGACACCACACTTTTCACATATGACACCCCTGTGCTTCATGCGTTTATACTTTCCGCACAGGCACTCATAGTCCTTTACTGGTCCAAAGATCTTGGCACAAAAGAGGCCGTCCCTTTCAGGCTTAAAGGTCCTGTAGTTTATGGTCTCTGGCTGTTTGACCTCGCCGTGGGACCATTTGAGTATCTTTTCAGGGGAGGCTATACCGATCCTTACTGCCTTAAAGCTCAAAGGATCTTTGGGTTTCATGAAGAAGGAAAATACGTTTTCCATAGTGACCTTTCTCCCTTATTCTTCCAAAAGCTCTATATCCAGACAGAGTCCCTGGAGTTCTTTCACCAGCACGTTGAAGGATTCTGGTAGCCCTGCCTCGAGGAAGTTGTTGCCCTTCACGATCTTCTCGTACATGCGGCTCCTTCCTGCCACATCGTCTGATTTAACTGTGAGGAACTCCTGGAGTGCATAGGCTGCACCGTAGGCCTCGAGTGCCCACACTTCCATCTCTCCAAGGCGCTGGCCACCGAACTGGGCCTTTCCTCCCAGAGGCTGCTGTGTCACCAGGGAATATGGACCTGTGGAGCGGGCATGGATCTTTTCATCTACAAGGTGGTGTAGTTTGAGCATGTACATCACGCCAACTGTGACTGGTTCCTGGAATGGTTCGCCAGTGAGTCCATTATAGAGTGTCACCTCGCCTAGCTCTGACTGGCCAGACTCCACGAGTAGTCGCCTTATGTCCTGCTCTTCTGCACCATCAAATACTGGGGTGGCCATGGGTACACCCTTGGCAAGGCCCTTCACTACCTTGGCCAGTTCTTCGTCGCTCAGCCCATTAAAGTATGCATCCATCTCCTCCTGGGAGTAGATGGCTTCAAGCTTCTTGCGTACCTCTTTTATGGCATTCTTTTTCAAGAGTTCATCCAGTTTGGCACCGAGGTTCTTGGCGGCCCAACCTAGGTGCACTTCCAGGATCTGGCCAACATTCATACGGGATGGCACGCCAAGGGGGTTCAGAATGATGTCTATGGGGGTACCATCCTCAAAGTATGGCATATCTTCTATCGGCACGATCTTTGAGACCACACCCTTGTTACCGTGGCGGCCCGCCATCTTGTCTCCCACCTGTAGTTTCCTCTTCATGGCCACATAGACCTTGACCATCTTGATCACCCCAGGGGGGAGCTCATCACCCTTTTTGAGCCGCTCTATCTTGGACTCATACTCGCGACGGATGCGCTCCACCTCCTGTTCAAACCAGGAGATGAGGTCTTGTACCACTGGATCGGGTTCCTTACGCCCTTCTAGGATCAGGTCCCTCAACCTCTGGATCCTGATGGAACGGACCTGGTCTTCTGTAATCTTCTCACCAGCCTTGAGGAGCACCTTGCCAGAGCGGTCTTTCACTGATATGGCGGGCTTTTGGCCCTTCAGGTGTTTTGCAAGCTTATCTGTTACGAGCCTCCTCACAATGGAGATCTCATCTTCCTGGTCCTTTAGGAGTTGAGCGATCTCCTGGTCCTCAATTGCCTGGGCCCTTGCGTCCTTCTCCACGCCCTTTCTGCAGAAGACCTTGGCATCTATGACTATGCCCTCGATGCCAGGTGGCACCCTGAGGGAGGTGTCCTTTACATCCCCTGCTTTCTCTCCAAAAATGGCGCGAAGGAGCTTTTCCTCTGGAGACAACTGGGTCTCTCCCTTGGGAGTCACTTTGCCCACGAGTATGTCCCCTGCCTTGACCTCTGCACCAATGCGGACTATCCCGCTCTCGTCCAGGTCCTTTAAGGCCTCTTCACC
>WGBU01000099.1 GCA_015494155.1 Deltaproteobacteria bacterium
CTTAAAAATACCGGTGTCTTCCAGTGGACCGCATACAAATGCTACCAACTGGCCCGCGGAAACGTGATAGTGCTCTCTGTCATCTTGATGACCTTTACTGCCGTTGCATCTGCATTTCTTGACAATGTCACCACCATGCTATTGCTCACACCAGTGAGTATAGAGATCGCCCTCTCGCTTGGTATCTCTCCACTCTCCCTTTTGATACCAGAGGTCTTGGCATCCAACATAGGTGGTACTGCAACCCTCATAGGAGACCCGCCAAATATCATGATTGGCTCCTATGCAGGGCTCACCTTTATGCAGTTTGTCATAAATCTCGCCCCAGTCTGTATAATCTCCATGCTGGTACTCTTTGTCTATTCAAAGTTTGTCTATAATGGAGAATACAAGAAGGCCACTGTCACAGACATCCAGGCCTTTATAGAAAAGCTAAGAGAGGAATATAAGATTACAGACAACACCTTACTTACAGTGGGGATGATCGTCATGGGGATCGTAATATCCATGTTCCTAACCCACGGCTTCTGGCACATGGAAGTGAGTATAGCCGCCATCTTTGGAGCCTCTCTCCTCTTTACATATGGCATCGTAACCAAGAAGGTGGATCTCTTGAGCCTGATAGAAAAGGATATTGAATGGCCCACCCTGCTATTTTTTATGTTCTTGTTCATCCTTGTTGGTGCCGTGGAGGAGACCGGACTTTTGGATATGATAGCCGACTGGGTGCTAGAGCTCTCCCACGGAAGTCTCATTACATCCATATGTCTGATCCTCTGGGTCTCTGCCATCATGAGCGCCTTTGTGGACAACATTCCATTTACAGCCACCATGCTCCCCATAGTGGCATACCTTACAAAGGTGATCCCTGGGGCAGAGAGTGGGGTCTTGTGGTGGGCCCTTGCGTTTGGCGCCTGTTTTGGCGGCAACGGTACCATGATCGGTGCCAGTGCAAACGTGGTCACCATGGGTATTGCAGAGTCAGCAGGCTATCCGATCCGCTTCTTTGGTTTTATGAAGGTTGCGTTCATTTATATGGTGATCTCTGTGGCCATTGCCAATGTGTGGCTACTTCTCGTCTATTGATGAATGGAGGTGATCGATGAAATTTCTTTTACCTATCGATATTCAAAATCCCAGCAGGAGGGCACCAGGTCTTGTGGGTTGCATGGGGGCAGGCCTTGGAGAGATGCTCGATAGGGTCACTGTTATGACAGTGCTCGCAGGTCAGTATCTGAAGGCGCAGGTAAAAAACGTAGATCTAAGGGCCGAAAGGCTCATGGAGTCGGAAAAGATAAAAGAACTAAGACACATTTACATAGAGCGCGAGGTGCGGCCAGTAATCCAAGAGTTTAAGGACATGTTACGGAATGCTGGGATCAAGGGCTCGATAGATGAAAAGATTGTAGATGGAGACCCAGTGGAAAAGATCTGCGATGTGGTCAAAAATGAGGGCTACACCCATATCTTCATGGAAAGGCGAGGCCTAGGGGGGATAAAGGAGTGGCTGTTGGGGAGTGTTTCTGCTGGTCTCCTCCATAGAGACCTACAGAGTTCACTCTATCTCATTGGGAAAAAGCTGAGTGAACATGGGCCATGCATTGTGGAGCGTTGTCTTATCCCCATAGACGGCTCACACCACTCAGAGCTTGCCGTGAGCGAGGCGGCTACCATGGTGAGTCACTGTGCCCAGGGTTTTAAGGAGGTCACCCTCCTTCATGTAGTAAACATTGCAAGATATCCAGAGAGGGTAGAAAACGGACATATACCAGAAAAGGAGGGAGAGGCCTACCTTGACAGGGCAGAAGAGACCCTCATCAAGGCAGGCATACCCAAGGACAAGATAAAAAGGCGTCTAGAATATGGAGAGCCTGCTGCCATGATTGTGGAGGAGATCGAAAAGGGAGAAATCGACCTTGTATTTATGGGACGAAGGGGAAGGAGTACCATACAGGAATTCTTTATAGGAAGCGTCTCAAGTGAAGTAATACACAGGTGTTACGACCCCACCTTTGCCCTTGTGACCGAATAGACATATTTAAAGAAATAGTAACCCGCCAAGTAAAAAGAGGCCCTCTTCATAATCTCTTAATATGGAGAGGGCAATTTTATTCCTTGACTTTAGGCCCCTCTTAAATATAGCCTTTAACTAAGCGATCTTTTCGGGGGAAAATTTTATGAGCGAAATTTCTATTCTTATTGGGGGCAAGGCTGGAGACGGGATAAAGCAGGCGGCCAATACAATTGCGAGATTATTGGGCCGACAGGGTTATAACATCTTCTTTTACGACGACTATCCTAGCCTCATACGGGGTGGGCACAACTTTTCAATAATAAGGGCCTCAGAGTCGGACTGCCTCTGCCATGAAGAGGAGGTGGAGATCATTGTGGCACTCAATCAGGACACAGTCGATCGGCACATAGGAGACTTAAGGCCTGGCGGTGTCATCATATATGACAAGGACAATGTAGAGGCCAAAGGCATTGGGGTGCCCATGGACCAAATTGTAAAGGAACACTCTGGAATCCCCATAATGAGAAATACCGCAGCCATAGGGGCGCTTGGAGCGGTTTTGGACATTGGCTTTGAGAGCGTTGAGGAGATCATAGGGGCAACGGTCAAGAAGGCCCTTGAAGTGAACATTGCCATTGCCAGAAAGGCTTATGACTCTATTGAAAGAAGAGGTATGTTTCCAGTTCCCTCCACAGGGAGAAAGGCCCTCCCACTAGTCACTGGAAACGAGGCAATAGCCCTTGGTGCAGTAAGGGGAGGGCTAGATCTCTACATTGCCTATCCCATGACACCTGCCTCATCCATCCTTCACTTTTTGGCAGACCATGGAGAGAGGCTCGGGGTGACCACTGTCCATCCAGAGAGCGAGATAGGGGCAGCACTTATGGTCATAGGGGCTGCCTATGGGGGAAAGAGGGCAATGACTGGTACATCAGGTGGGGGTTTTGCCCTGATGACAGAGGCAATTAGCCTCTCGGCCCAATCAGAGACCCCAATTGTTATAGTGGAGTGCCAGCGTACTGGGCCGAGCACAGGGGTGCCCACTTACACCATGCAGGCAGACCTCAAGTTTTGCCTAGGTGCTGGCCACGGAGATGTTCAGCGCATAGTGATGGCCCCAGGAGATGCGGTGGAGGCCTACGAGTGGTCTTACCATGCCTTAAATGCAGCCTGGTACTTCCAGGTGCCTGTGCTTCTCCTGTCAGACAAGCACCTGAGTGAGAGTGCATTTAGCTTTAAGGAGCCAGGTCCCCTCCCCGAATGGCCAGGGATAAAGACATGGGAGCATAACGATGGACCATATAAAAGATATGTGGCCACAGGAGATGGAATCTCGCCCATGGCCTTTCCTGGGACCAAAGGGGCCACAGTAAAGGCTACTAGCTATGAACACGATGAGTATGGAATAACCGTTGAAGACGCCAAGGCAGTCCAGTTCATGCAGGAGAAAAGGCTACGTAAGGCAAGGGCAATTCGGGATTATTTTAAGGGCATGAAGACCATAAAGGAATATGGTCCAGAGGATTCAGATGTGGTCCTAATTTTTTGGGGCTCCACAAAGGGGGCAGCAGTGGAGGCCTGCAAGGACCTGGGCATACGGTCTATACAGCCCATTGTGTTAGAGCCCTTTCCAGAGGAGGGCTTAAAATCACTCCTTGGAGGGGCGCGAAAGGTCCTATGCGCTGAGACCAACGCCACAGGGCAGTTGTCGTGCCTCCTAAGGTGTTATGGTATCGAGGTCCACGAGACCATCTTGAGATATGATGGGAGGCCATTTACTCCAAAAGGATTAAAAAAAGCAATAGAGGA
>WGBU01000100.1 GCA_015494155.1 Deltaproteobacteria bacterium
CAGTTCATAGTCACCTGCAGGTACGTTGTAAAAATGGAATCCGTGTTCCGAAGTGGCCTCAGCCTCGAAGCTGTCGTGATCACCTTCGAGTACAAGGGTCGCCGATATGAGTCTTCCGTCTGTATCAGTTACGTTTCCGCTTATTGTGACGTCGGGAGGGACAATCGTAATATATACGGGATCGGCCATGAGCAAACCTATCTCATCAGACTGAATGAAAGCTCCTATCTTAAGCCTGTCCATTCCCTCAATCTTTTCGCCCATTTGGATTGTGAACCTATGAGCCCACTCCTCTCCCTGTTTCACATTGGAGGCAGTTTTAAGGAGTTTGTCTTGTTCGAGGTTGTCGAGAAGCGCCCCATCCACTAGTAGCCCGAGCCTTGCATGGTGAAGGGTAGCGAATTCACCCTTGAAATTTACTTCAATATCGAGGCTGTCTCCAGGTTTTACCGTGCTTTTTGCAGGAGAAATTACAAACTGATAGCTATTTGGGTCTATATTGTCTATAAGGAGTATCATAGGGTCGCTAGCGCTCTCTCTGGAACTTGAACCACCCAGTGCCTTTGTGGGCGCAATGGCTCCATTGAAACCAGCCACTGCCCGTACCATGTAAAATCCGTTTTCGATGTCAAACTGTTCCGTATCCCAGGAGGCTGTCCAGATGCCCTTTTTTGAATTGAAGGTGGCTTCCGATGCCTTCTGCCACTGGCCTCCCTTGAAATCAGAATTGATAGGGCCGTCATATTCGAAACGGATATAATCTGGTTTCTGGGCTCCAGTGCCGCTATTTATGGCAAGGTCAATGACATCGCCAGAAAATGACGGGGGAAAATCAATAAGAGGCTGGAATATGTTGAAATCATAAAAGAGAGTGGCAGGGTCTGCATTGCTGCACGAACGCCTGTGAAGGGTTACACTATGCCAAGCTTCAGCGTTTCCTGCCACGTCCACTGCCCTGTAGTTCAGCACCAGATCGTTTGCAAACGGGACACAGTCAAAGTCAATGGTGAAATGGGTGGAAGGGGCCGCGTTGATTCGCCCGGTGTTCCCGTAACGGTACTCTATACGTGCCACCCCTGAACGTTCGTCCGAGGCTGTTATGGTGATGCTGTCCACAGAGGATCGGGTTTCTCCATCGACAGTAACTGGATCATCGGTTTCTGAAATGTCTATCGAACTGGTTGGAAGGGTGAAGTCAAAACCAATGGTTTCAGTTGCTTCCCGTCCTGGCATCCCGATATAGTTGATGGAATAACAGTAGAGAAAGTATTCATCTCCTTCCATTGATCTCGAGACGGGAAACCTAAGATCGAAGTCCCGCCCTCCCGGGGACTCTCCTTCAAAACGGGTAACTTCATCTCCGTGGTGGTGTCGTACCCTGTATTCAGTGGTGACTATTCCAAATACGTCACTGGTGGATACACTTACATGATGGACATGGATCCCTCCAGTGGCGTCATTCAGGTCCTGAAGGTTGACCCAATTTGACGTGTACAACGTTGTGGATGGAAGACCGCCATGGGGCAATGTTACACCGTGTATCCTGAGAGAGGGATCTCCAAATAGGACGATCTTATAAATTGTATCGAATCGAGCCGCAGGAAACCAATTCCATTTTCCGCCTACCGAGCTGTCAGGCCAATTATCCACTTCTATCCAGTTGGACGTATTGGCTGTATCAAGATTGTAGTGCCTTATGAACTCCTCCATGGCATCCAGGAAGGCATCTCCTATAGTGAAGGCACCATCGATAATGGCCTCAATGAATTTCTGGTTCCAGAAGATCGCAGGAGGCTGCATGGATGTTACTCCTCCCACATAAATGACGCCCCCCACGCTGTTATCCGTAAGGAACGCCTCGGCCATTGATGTAGTGTCTGTTCCATTTGTATCTGGACTGGAAGGAATGTGAAGGTGACGTCCCCCTTTTGCAAACTGGCCGGTGGAGCATGAACCCGGGGCAATGACTAGGACAGGCATGTCAACGTTTGACATGGCACCTACATTTCCATATCCGAACGAGGGTTCCGCCCATCCGGTGGGGTTGCCGTGGCCTGAATAATTGAGCAGGAAGGGGAATTGAAGCTCATCGTGGTTCAGGAAGACTCGATTGATTATTTCAAGAGCGGGATCGACATTTTCAGTTACATCACCATCCAGATCCAAGGACCAGGCCTCATCTTTGGCGCCGAGCAAAAGGGCGGGAATGTGGTCATCTGGCAGGGCCCTGGCAATGGACCTTTCTACGGCCTGGCTGTCTGACCAGCCACCACCCAGGAGGAGATCGAATTTTTTATAGCCGGTCTCTTCAAAGCTATTGAGATCGCTAGTCCAAAATTCATACTTCATAATCTTGATGATATACATCATAAATTCATCAGGAGTCTTGCACGGTACCCTTCCGACCGCAACGTCAGGATGGATGGTGTTTCCATCTATGCCTCGGAAATTGTCGTAATAAAGCTCGCCCCAAAGACGGTCCCCATCTGCATCCCAAGTGTCAAATGCCTTAGATGGGTCGTTGTCATCCCAAAGATTGGCATAGTACGCATCACAGGGTTTAAAGCCGTACCCCTCGTACTGATACCAGTAATTACCTTCCTTATCCCAGGCCCAATACGTCAAGTCATTGGAGGAATAACCGTGAAACTGGTAACGTACAGGAAAGACCCCTGCGTCCCCTACTAGCATTACATACTTGACGCCACGATTTTTTACATAGTCATAAATGGCCTTTTTTATGCGTTCAGGTTCGTCTATGCCTCTATAGCGCTCATAATTTCTTCTTATGTCTTCAAGGGTGAGGATTGCAGTAGAGATGCCAGTATTTTCCTTGTACTCCTGTAGTATATGGGCATAATCCAGCCAGAGTTCGTCTGATTGAATAGGAATGTCAGTAAAAGGTTTGTATGGCACTATAATGAGCAGATCTTCAGCACTTGACGATGAAGCTCCACTTAGGAGCATTAGACAGAGGACAGATACAAAACCCAAAAACGTCTTGATACTGTTTGTAATCATGTCTTTCTCCCATTTTCATGACCTTTCTTTTAAAGCCCAGTTAATTCCCCGAAAAGGGGCACTAAAGATTATATTATTTTTTATTATTAACTCCACAAATAATGTATATGCGAATATGACCCTTGGTTATTTCCGGTAGATTTTTTACATCGTATATTAAATTCATACGAAGCTAAAGGGAAAAATCATGTATGTTCTGGATTAAACAGCCTCTGTAATTGGCTTTTGAGGATTCATGAATAATTATATCCAACCCATTGAGACCAGTAGCGCCTTTTTTGAGGGGAATGATTATCGCAGATAAAGTCCTTTAGAGAGGTGGTAACTATTTTAAGACTATAAAGCGCAAATTTATAATCGAAAAATGATCTCTTGAGGTATTGAAATATTTCATAATTATGATAGTAAGAATAAATACTAATAAAGAAATCAATTTGAGGTCATTAAGGTATTTTTTTATGCAAAAGAAAGAGATCGAACTCGATACATTCAGTTGTAAGAAGTGTGGTGCATGTGCAGAAGTAGCGCCAGAACACTTTGAAATGGATGAGGACACAGAGACCCCTCGCGTCCTCGATCCCATCATAGAGGGCGAACACCAAGACCTCGAGCAGGCAAAGGCATTTTGCCCTTCTGAGTCAATAGAGATAAAGGTAATCGAAGAGTAAAAAGACAAGAAAAAAAGGGGATGGGCACAAAACCCATCCCCCTTTAAAACAATATCCTTTTTGGACCTTTTACTTCAATACAGGTCTTGCATTCACGGGCTGCACAGGTCTGTTGTTTGGATGGTGCATTACATGCTCAAACTTTTCCACCTGTTCCTTTGAGACCTGGACCGTATTTTTCATAACGATCCACCAGACGCCTTCACTACAGGGTGGGGTTGTGAGAGAACCATTAAACCTGTAGTAGTCATGGTCGCTTGGCAGGAGTGCAGCAGGATTGAGGTTTGAACCAGCGAGGCTCACCTTTTTACCAGCATGATCTGGCATGTTCTTCCAGAGTTCCTCTATTACAGGATTCTTCTTTCCAATCTCAAACATCACTGCTATGACTGCAAGATTTCCGGCCTTGTCTGCATGGACAAAATGCGCCTCCATGGGAAAAGACTTGCCCTCTATTAGGTTCTCGCTCGGCGCATGGAAGTGAAACTGTTTCAGGGCAAAGGTATGGCCATCAATAGTTAGCGTCCCGCCAACACCCACGTTCACCTGGATGCTATGGCCATTGTTTACGATCTCCACTGGATGGGTCTCGTAGGAGACCTGAATGGGCTTCAGATCCGCCTCTATAAAACCCTTTAGATCGATGGGAGACTGATTCTTGCCCTCCTTACACATGTGGAAGGCAGGGTCAAGGTCTCCCCAGTGGCTTGGTCCTACATCTCCAGTATACCCCCAGTGGGCATGGCCCCCAGCAAATGCACTGCCTGCCATGATAAGCGATGCAGCAGCAATTCCTCCCAGGATCTTTTTCATACCAAAACCCTCCTTATAGATTTTATTGTTCTGGATTACATAATGTCAAATTATGGTTATTTCAAGCCCCATGGTCTAGTTTTGAACGCATTTTTTTATAGCATTAATTAGACTGTAATATTAGTACTAAGCAGTAGATTATTCCATTTATACTCACTAAACCTATTACCTATAAACTTTTTTCCATGTATGAATTGCATATTTTAATTAGAAAAAATCTCCAAGGTAGGGCTCCACGGCCTTGAGTTTTCCAGATGGCGCTATTAAAGTGCGGCCATGAAAGAATCTCTCTCTGTAGTAGTACCTGTTTTTAATGAAAGAGAAAACATCCCAACCCTGGTAAAAGAGATAAAAGAGGGCGCCAGCAAGACCGGACTCCCCTTCGAGATCATCATCGTGGACGATGGGAGTACAGACGGCACCACAGAGGTCCTGAAGGAGATGGCCCAACAGGTGCCAGAGCTAAAGGCCGTGATCTTTAGGCGAAACTTTGGGCAGACCGCTGCCATGAAGGCGGGCTTTGACGAGGCGAAAGGCACCATCATATGCTCCATGGACGGCGACCTCCAAAACGACCCAAAAGACATCCCGCTCCTCGTGAAAAAGCTCATGGAGGGTTGGGACCTAGTGAGTGGGTGGAGAAAGGATAGAAAGGACCCTTTCATCTCCAGGAAGCTACCTTCAAAGATGGCAAACTGGATCATTGGTCGGACCACTGGAGTGAGGCTCCACGACTATGGTTGTTCCCTCAAGGTGTACAGACGGGAGGTGGCAAAGAACCTGTTGTTATATGGTGAACTCCACCGCTTCATACCAGTACTGGCAAAACAATTTGGGGCGCGCATTACAGAGGTCCCAGTGAACCACAGACCCCGCACCAGGGGTAAGAGCAAATATGGCATTGGACGGACCTACAGGGTAATCCTCGACCTCTTGCTCATGCTCTTTTTCCAAAAATTTGCCACACGCCCACTCCAGTTCTTTGGCCTGACAGGTGGTCTCATGACCCTATGTGGCCTAGGTGTAGAGGCCTACCTCTCATACATCAAGCTCTTTCTGGGTGAAGACATCGGAAACCGCCCGCTCCTCATACTAGGCGTACTCCTCATTATCACAGGGGTGGTATTGCTTGGGATAGGACTCCTGGCAGAGCTTGTGATCAGGACCTACTACGAGGCATCTGGAAAGCGCATCTATTCTGTAAGAGAGATCGTGGGCTGACCCTCAATCGACCATGGTAAAAGGCGCAAAGCAGATATCGAAATTTATCATCCGCGTAGGCGTAAGCCTTCTTCTCTTTGCATGGCTCCTCTCAAGGACCGACAAGGGAGAGCTCTTGGCAGCAATAAGGGCCATAAGCCTAAAATCCTATATGGCTGCCCTGTTCATGTACCTGATATCTCAGATTGTGAGCAGTGGCAGGTGGCATATCATCACAAGGTCGCTTGGGTTTCCAGGAGGCTTCGTGCGCCACCTCAAATACTACTTCGTGGGGATGTACTTCAATCTCTTTTTGCCCACAGGCGTTGGTGGCGACCTCCTCAAGGTCATATACCTCACAAAGGACAGCCCCCAGAGGCTAAAGGCCACATACACCATACTCCTAGACCGCTCTTCAGGCCTTTGGGCCATGTACCTCTTGGGGGGGCTGGCCACCCTGTTTCTCACAACTCCACTTCCACACTACATGGACATGACGCTAAAGGGGATTGCCATAGGTGTGATCGCCTTTCTCTTCCTACACAGGCCCATCTACCATCTCCTGACCCCCCGCCTAAAGGGGCGGCTTGCCCGTTTCGACACCCCTCTCATACTCCTTGATGACACCCCCACCTTGCTCAAGGCCTTTTTCCTATCGCTCATTATACAGGCCCTAGGCATGGGCTCTATCTATGTGCTTGGAAGGGGCATGGACCTACCTGTTGAGTGGGGCTACTATTTTTCCATGTTCCCGCTCGTGGCACTGGCCATCCTGCTACCTATAAGCTTTAACGGGATCGGTGTGAGAGAGGGGGGCTTCATCTACTTTTTAGGCCTTAGGGGGGTCCCCCAGGAAAAGGCGCTCACCCTTAGCCTGGGCTTTTTCAGTATCCAGGTGATTTCAAGCCTCCTTGGGGGCATCATCTATGGCCTGGGCCTCCACAGGAGGTAAAGGGGATGGCCATGGCCTCTACTAGACACCCAAGCAAGATCTTCTTCCTATTCGTCTTGATCCTCACGGCCCTGAGGCTCGTGTTCCTCGCAATCAATCCACTGGATCTCGCCCCTGATGAGGCCTATTACTGGGATTGGTCAAGGCACCTGGACGTTGGCTATTACAGTAAGCCGCCACTCATTGCCTGGATCATCTGGTTGGGGACCCACCTCTTTGGTTCCACTGAGTTTGGAGTGAGGTTTCCTGCACTCCTTTTAGGCACCTTGAGCCTGATCATACTATTTCGCTTTACACGGCAGCTCCTTGGGGACGAGGTGGCACTCTGGGCAACACTTCTCTCTGGCCTCACAGTTGGTGCATCCATTGGGTCATTTATAATGACCATTGATGCACCACTCATCTTGTTCTGGACCCTAGCCCTACTGGCTGCCTGGAATGCGATAGGCCATGAGGAAAGCCGGAGACCCCTTTGGTGGCTCACAGCAGGTGTGGCCACAGGGCTTGGGCTTTTGAGCAAACAGACCATGATTGCCTTTCCTGCCCTCTTCTTCCTCTATCTTTTGAGTGACAAGGGCCTTAGGCGCCACCTCCTCGCCCCGTGGCCATACATTGCTTTTTTTATAGCCATTTTGATGCTCTCACCCACCATCTATTGGAACATGGACCATGGTTGGATAACCATCCTACACACAAAACACCACTTCGACCCCAATAGAGGAGGGCTCATAGATGGGCTAAAGACCTTTGGAGAGCTATTTGGTGCACTCTTTGGGCTCCTCACACCTGTGACCTTTTGCCTGATCCTCATGGGCTCATTCTGGGCAGGGAGGCCCACTAATCTCCTGGACCTTAAAAAGCGCTACCTCTTTTTCATGGGTCCAATGCCCCTCGGACTGATCCTGCTCCTCTCTCTACACCAGAGGGTCAACCCCAACTGGCCAGGCCCTTTTTTCATTACATCTACCATACTGGCTGCACTCTGGGCCATTAAACTCGACCATAAAAAGGCGCTTAGGGCTGGGGTGGCAGTCTCACTCATCATCACCTCCATCCTCTATGCTGCCCCATATATCTTACCGCACACACCCCTTTCAGGCGGAGGACTCGACCCTTTTAGACGCCTCATGGGTTGGGAAGAGCTGGGGAGGGCCATGACGGACACGGCCCAACAGGCAGGGTGGCCAAGGGAGATCCCATATATATTCACATTCCCAAGACAGAACGTAAGCGAGCTCGCCTTCTACATGGAGGGTCAGCCTCGGATCTATCTTTGGCGCCGGCCAGATGGTATAAAAAATCAATATTCCATCTGGGACTCCCCCTTAAAGCACAAAAGGCCCTTTAGGGCCCTCCTCGTAAAACCAGATGGGCGTTCTCTTAAGCCATCCCAGATATACCTCTTTAAAGAGATACGGCCTGTAAGACACGTAAAGGTGACCATATCCCCAAGATATTCAAGGGGGTACTGGGTCTATGTAGGTGAATATGATCCTAACGCTCGATAAGTCTCTCTTTTTGGCCCTAAACCATGCAAGACACCCTGTCCTTGACCAGGTTATGCCCTGGTTTTCAGACATATCTCCATTCATCCCTCTAATCCTCCTTGTGGTAGTGTGGAGGTTGTGGAAGGGCGAAAAAGGCGAGTGGCTATTCTGGGTGGCCCTGGCAGTTGGGGTCATATTCACAGACTTTTTGTGTGCGAGGGTCTTAAAGCCGTTTTTTGGGAGGCCGCGACCATATCTCACCCTCGATCATGTCTATCTCCTTAGGCATGGTAAGTACGTGCTCTTAAACGCCATGGAGGCCGTATCTACCATGAAGATGAGTTTTGCCATGCCCTCATGCCACGCATCCAACACCAGTTTCTTTGCCACCTTTATCGCCCTGCGTTTCCCAAGATTCACACCCTTTGCCATACTCCTGGTGTTCCTCGTGGGCTATTCTAGGATCTACCTGGGTGCCCACTATCCCATGGATATCATAGGGGGCGTCATTACAGGTGGCACCATTGCCGTCTTGCTCAAGTTTCTCCTCGACTGGTCTCAAGCTCATCTACGATCACGGCGCCAACAGAATCGCTAAACACATTCACAGCAGTCCTCAACATGTCCAAGAACCTGTCCACAGGGAGTATTATGGCCATGGCCTCCACAGGCAGCCCCACTGCCTTCAATATGATGGCAATGGCCACAAGGCTTGCCGCTGGTATGCCTGCGACCCCAATGGAAGAGATGAGGGCGATCCAGACCACTACCACCTGGTCCACCAAGGAGGTCTCCACACCCAGGGCCTGGGCTATGAAGAGGGCAGAGACACACTCATAAAGTGCAGTACCATCCATGTTCACAGTTGCACCAAGGGGTATCACAAACCCGGTCACAGATTCCCTGACCCGTGCGCGCCTCTCAAGGCACTCCATGGTAATGGGTAGCGTGGCAGCAGAGCTTGCAGTGGAAAATGCAGTCACGAGCGCAGGCACCATGGCCCTGAAGTGGTCTACAGGATTTCGGTGCCCCACCTTTAGGAGTGCAAAGAACAAGGTGACGAACGTATGGATCAAGAGCCCAGTCACCACTGTTAGGCAAAACAGCCCCAGCCCCTTGGCAAGGCCCAGGAGGTCCCCGGCCCCTGCCTCTGCCACCACCTTTGCCACCAGCGCAAAGATCCCAATAGGTGCAAAGCGCATGATGAATTCGGTTATGGCCATCATGACCTCGTGGACACCTTGAATTACCCTGAAGAGGACCTCAGAGTAGTCGTGGCCTATCCGCGGGATGAAGACGCCAAAAAGGATACTAAAACTGATGATGCCAAGCATCTGTCCCTCTACTGCTGCCTGGACCACATTGGGAGGGACCATGTCGTAGAATATATTGAGGATAGCGCCAAAGTCTGCCCCCCTCACCTTTTCAAGGGTGGCACCACCTGCCTCTCCTAATCCATTGAGACCCAGGGCCTGGGCCAGAGGTGCCCCATCTATCACACCAGGAGACACAATGTTCACGAGAAAAACGCCTGTTAAGACTGCTAAGAGACTTGTGACCATGTAATAAAAGAAGGTCCTGATCCCCATGGTTCCCAGACTTCTGGTGCCACCTACCCCTGCAACACCAGAGATTATGGACGTGGTGATGAGTGGCACGATCACCATCTTTAGGGCATTCAAAAAGAGGGTGCCCAAAAAACCGTATGTCCCCATCAAGAAGGAGGCAACAGGCCCTGGGGCTACCTCTGGGGTGAGGGCACCCAAGGCTATACCAAGGAGAAGGGCTATTACGATCTTCCTTACATCACCCAAGCCGCAGTGCCTCTGATGGATTTATCTTCGCCGCCTGTCTGGCAGGGTAGATCGTGGCAAGGAGGGTCAGTGCCAGGGCGCTCACTGCGATCACCAAGACGTCTCGCCAGTCGAGGAGCACTGGGAGTGAGTCGGTGAAGTAGACCTCCTTTGGGATCTTTATAAACTTGTACCTCTTGAGCGCCTCGCAGAGCCCCACACCAGAGACCACGCCAAGGACCGTGCCTATGAGCCCCACAGAAAAGCCTGTGAATACGAATATCCTGAGTATCTGGGAATCCCGTGCGCCCATGGCCTTGAGCACTGCGATGTCTTCTCGCTTCTCCATTACCAGCATGAAGAGGGTACTCACGATGTTGAATGCCGCAACGAGGACGATCAGGGTGAGGACCACGAACATGGCGAGCTTCTCAAGCCTTAATGCAGCAAAGAGGTTCCTGCTCATACGCTTCCAGTCCATGGTCCAGAACGGAAAACCGAGCCTCTCCTTGAGTGCCTTGGCCACGGCATCTGCACTGTCCACTGGCACGACCCTGAGCTCGTAGGCATGGACCCTCTCTCCAATGCCAAGGAGACGCTGGGCAGCCCCAATGGTGACAAAGGCAATGGATGAATCATAGTCGTACATGCCAGTGGACACTGCCCCTACTACCTTGAAGTCCCTAATCTTTGGCATGAGTCCAAAGGGCGTGATGGTACCCTGTGGGAGCACTATCTGGATCTCATCGCCCACTCGAACACCAAGATTCTTTAGGAGCTCAACCCCGATTACAATGGGCGGAGGGCCTGTCTTCACAGGTCTTAAGGCAGATATCCCCTCTCCCTCCACCACCTTTCCCACATCCAATACTGCCCTCACAGACCCTGGATCAACACCCCTTATCACTGCCCCCTGCACCCCACTCGAAGAGCTCAAGAGCCCCTGGATGAAACAGATTGGGGTGAGTGAGGTCACCCTCGCCTGGCTCCACCCCTCCTTTACCCTGGTGGAAAGGATCTTTTTTCGAAGCGTTGGAGAGTCTAAAAAGGCACCAGAATAGCTCCTAACGATCACATGGGCGTTTATGCCCAGAAACTTTTCCTTTAGGTGCTCCTGGAATCCCTCCATTACTGCGATCACCACGATGAGTGCCATCACCCCCACGAACACCCCTATCATGGAGATGAAGGTTATGAGTGAGATGAAGGTGTGTTTCCTCCTGGAGAAGAGGTATCTTATGGCGACAAACCACTCGAATGGGAGACCTGCCATGGCTAGTTCATGAGTGTTCGGGCCTTAGTTGCGGAAAGAGTATCACGTCTCTTATGG
>WGBU01000101.1 GCA_015494155.1 Deltaproteobacteria bacterium
AACATAGATTCCTGGTGAAAGAACAGATCCATGACGATACCTTTTTTAAAAGGGGTGGGCTGATCATTGTGGAACCGTGCGGGAGAAATACAGCCCCAGCAGTGGCAGCAGCTGCATTTTGGGCGAAGAACCAGGCCAAGGACCCCATTTGTTTGGTCTCACCCTCAGATCATATCATAAGGAAAGGCGACAGATTTAGAGAGATCGTACTGGGCAAGGCCAAGGAGCTGGCCCAAGATGGTTATCTCGTCACAATAGGCATTCGACCCACAGGGCCAGAGACCGGTTTTGGTTACATCAAGAAGGGAAAGAAATTTAAGGCCGAGGCCTTCATAGAAAAACCAGACAGGTCTCACGCCCAAGAGATGGTGGCCTCTGGTGACTATTTCTGGAATGCAGGCATATTTGTCATGAAGGCATCTACATTCCTAGAAGAACTCAAGCGCCATGCCCCTGCCATCTATGGCGCAGTGGACGAGGCCGTCAAGAATGCCAAAAGAGAAGGGCCTTTTCTCTACTTGGACGAGGCCTCTTTTTCAAGATCGCCAGAGGATTCTATCGATTATGCAGTGATGGAAAAGACAGATAGGGTGGCAGTGGTGCCTGGCGACATTGGCTGGAGTGATGTGGGCTCATGGAAGGCACTCTGGGAGATCGGAGAAAAGGACCAGTGGCAAAACGTCTCCTATGGGGACGTGCTTCAGATAGATTGTAAAGACTCGCTCTTCCTCTCCACTGGTAGACTCATTGCCGCCTTAGGCCTTGAAGACATGGTAGTGGTGGAGACCAAGGATGCAGTCCTTGTCACCACAAAGGAACATAGCCAAAAGGTCAAGGAGATCGTTAAAGACCTCAAGCAAAACTCAAGGGACGAGGCCATTATCCACAAAAAGGTCTACCGTCCCTGGGGCACCTATGAGACAGTGGACATTGCACCGAGGTTCCAGGTAAAGAGGATAACAGTAAAACCAGGGGCGTCCCTTTCGCTCCAGATGCACCACCACAGGGCAGAACACTGGATAGTGGTAAAGGGGACTGCCAAGATCCAAAGGGGAGACGAGGTCATACTCCTCACAGAGAATCAGTCCACGTACATACCAGTGGGTGAAAGACACAGGCTCGAAAACCCAGGGATAATACCCTTAGAACTAGTGGAGGTCCAATCGGGTAGCTATCTGGGAGAAGACGACATCGTGCGCTTCGATGACGACTATGGAAGAAGCTAGGCTCATCCTAAAGCGGGGAAGGGAGAGGTCACTTAGGCGCAGACACCCATGGATATTTTCTGGGGCTGTAGCGACAGTTGAGGGGGACCCAGGGCCAGGTGATACGGTAGTAGTACTGGATCAGAATGGAAATTTTCTGGGAAAGGCCTTCTTTTCACCTAAGAGTGAGATCAGGGCCAGGGTCTGGACATTTAAAGAGGAACCCATAGGACCGTCATTTTTTAAAGTAAGGATCCATGCGGCCATTGAGAGACGCCTAGGTCTCAGAGACACCAGTGCCAGGCGTCTTGTCTATTCAGAGTCAGATGGCCTTCCAGGGCTAATCGTCGATCAATATGGAAAGTGTTGTGTTGTGCAGTTCCTGAGTGCTGGTGTGGATCGGTGGAAGGAGGTGATCGTTGAGGCCCTCAAAGAGGCGCTCTCTCCAGCTACTATCTATGAGCGATCCGATGCCTCTCCCCGGAAAAAGGAGGGGCTTTCATTGACCCAGGGTCTCCTCTATGGAGATGAACCAGAGGATCTCATAGAGATCGTAGAGAATGGGGCACGCTTTCTAGTAGATGTAAGACATGGACAAAAGACTGGTTTCTATATCGACCAGCGGGATAACAGGGTACTTGTAAAGGGCCTTTCCCATGAAAGGGATGTACTCAACTGCTTTTCCTACACAGGTGGTTTTTCAGTATTTGCACTCCTCGGAGGCGCCCGCTCCATTACAGACATAGAAATATCTTCCAACACATTAAAGTTGCTCAAAAAAAACTTAGAGCTCAATCTAACTGGGCGAGCAGGCGCCCCTCCAACCCACCACGAGGCCATAAAGGGCGACTGCTTCAAGGTGCTCCGGCGCTTCAGGGACCAGGGGCGGGACTTTGACCTCATTGTCCTAGACCCACCAAAATTTGCAGAATCAAAAGAGAGCCTAAAGAGGGCGTGCCGTGGCTATAAGGACATAAACCTCCTTGCCATGAAGCTCCTTCGCCCAGGGGGGATACTCTTCACCTTCTCATGTTCAGGCCTCATGGACCCTGCCCTCTTCCAGAAGGTGGTGGCAGACGCGGCACTCGACTCAAAGAGAGAGGTTAGGCTACTAAAGAGGTTACAGCAGGGGCAAGATCACCCGGTGCTCCTCTCCTTTCCAGAGGCCACATATCTCAAGGGATTCATCCTCCAGATAGAATGAGATGAATGTCATCTTCCTCTTTCTGATCCTATCTTCCACCATTTGCGCTGCATGGTACGGCCAGATGGAGCCCCTTACTCAGGCCACCTTCGAGGCAGCCAAGGGGGCTGTGGAACTCGCCCTTGGGCTCATTGGTGTAATGGCCCTTTGGCTTGGCGTAATCAAGGTGGCAGAGGAGGCAGGACTCCTTACGGCCATATCCAGGGCAGTCTATCCAGTAGTGAGAAGGCTTTTCCCAGAGATCCCCAGGGATCACCCTGCCATAAGCGCCATGGTGATGAATATCGCTGCCAACATGCTTGGGCTAGGTAACGCCGCAACCCCCCTTGGGATAAAGGCCATGCAGGAGCTAGACACACTCAACCCCAAAAAGGGCGTTGCCACAGATGCCATGTGTCTCTTTCTCGCCATAAATACCTCCAACGTAACCCTCCTCCCCCTGGGTGTGATTGCCATAAGGGCTGCGGCAGGGGCAAAGGACCCTGCATCCATCATAGTCCCTACCCTCTTCGCCACCTCTGTCTCCACCCTCACTGCCATTCTGGTCTCCCTCATGATAAGATGCCTTTGGAGCAGGCCAAAGGGAGACCAGGTGGAATTTAAGGGGCATACCACTTGTGATCCCAAAGAGAAGGAGGCCCAAAAGGTCCCCAAGGGTTCCAGGTCTCGGGTTTTGATTTCCACCACATTGGCCCTATTGCTTCTCGTCCTCCTCTTAGTGAGGCTCTTTAAAGGACCTATTGTTCCTGCCTTAAAAGAGGTCTCCAGCTACTGGCTCATCCCCTACCTCATGGCAGCACTACTCCTCTATGGTTTTGGACGGGGGGTTAGTGTCTATGAGGTGGCATGTAAAGGGGCCAGAGAGGGCTTTGATGTGGCAGTCAAGATCATCCCATTCCTCGTTATGATCCTTGTGGGGGTCTCTATGTTTAGGGCATCTGGTGCCTTTAAGCTCTTTGTCCAACTCGTCTCCCCCATCACCAATCCCATAGGTTTTCCGCCAGATGTCTTACCAGTGGCCCTCATAAGGCCTCTTTCTGGTTCTGGCGCCTTTGGGCTCATGAGTGAGATTGTAAGAAAGGCCCCAGACAGCTTCAATGCATTCCTGGCCTCCACCCTACAAGGCTCTACAGAAACCACATTCTATGTCCTGGCAGTCTATTTTGGGGCTGTTGGCATAAGGAACTACAGGTACGCCCTCATCCCCGCACTCTCTGCCGATGTGGCCGGTGCACTGGCAGCGCTCTTCATCTGTAAGGCCATGTTTTAACACTAGCCATCATGCTAGATGGCTAAAAAAAGAGAATCTCACGCTTTAAGTGCCAAAGGGGTTAAACACTTTTTTCTTGCCATATGATCAATTTGCCCCATAATGAAATTATATCAAAACCACTAGTTTCTTTGGCGGGGGAAAATAATCATGCCAAAAGTCTCATGGATTAAGTGTGGGTTTTTCCTGTCCTCTATCTTCTTTCTAGCATCGATCGCCATCCTGTTCGACTGTAGCGCCTCTTCTGCCACAACTGCATATGGATGGGCACGGGGATGGTATGGCCAACTAGGGCCTTTGGGCTCGGAAAAGACCTTCAGTCCAGTGACGATTCCACTTCCACAGGACATCATATCCATAAAGGTGGGGAGCACCTTTGGCCTTGCCCTGGACGCATCTGGTAGGGTGTGGGCCTGGGGGCGGGGCATGACAGGTGTGACGGGCAGGGAATCTCCGCCTGCCAATAGAGAAGAAAACTACCCAGATCCGAGCATTGTCCCTGGCCTCCCAGAAGATATAGTAGAAATTGCAGCAGGAGAGGAGGTGGCATTCGCCCTATCGAAGGATGGGACCGTGTGGACATGGGGTGGCTCAAATACTTTTGGAGATCAAGGGTATGGAAATAGTGTGCAGTCGAGTGTGCCGCCCAAAAAGGTCCCAGGGCTCGCGAATATCATAAGGATTTCTGCAGTGAGCTACCATGGCCTTGCCCTTAGAAGTGACGGGACTGTGTGGGCCTGGGGGCATAATTCATTTGGAGAGTGTGGTGTGGACCCAGAAGTCCAAAGTAGTCACATAACGCCGAGACAGGTACAGGGACTCTCCAACATAATCGCCATAGAAACAGGCTACAGCACATCCTTTGCCCTTCGGGTGGATGGTGTGATGTTTGGTTGGGGGGCGGATGTCTCCCCAGTCACCTATCAGTATGACCCCCTTGCCCTCTCTGGCGAGACACCAATGGCCCAGTTGTGGGCAGCCTCGTTCAATGGATATGCAGAAGATATCTATGGACAGCTCTGGTCCATAGGGCAACATGGTGGAGGATGCCTCAATGCCAACCCGCAGTGCGAATCCACCACGACCCTTCAGAGGGCCACAAAGGTTCCATCTGCCAGGATCATGGAGGCAGGCCACACTGTGGCCATCTTTTGTACGCCCCAGGGTACACTCAAGGCACTGGGATCGAATCTCTATGGAGGCCTTGCCTTGGAAGACCCGTATGCCCAGGCATGGGACCCAATAGACATCCCAAACATCAGCAATGTATTCGATGTAGATGCCAATGAGAACACAGTCATGGTGCTCACTGGTGCCAAGTGCCACGCGCAACTCGACAGTGGCCTTTCCACGCTCTTCGTGCCAAAAGTAAATGTGCTCGGGAGGGCCTATTCTCTCAAATTCGTCTCATGGCCTGTGGAGGGCTATCCCCTTGGTTTTAAATTGGTATCTGCAGTAGAGGTGCCAGTAGGGGCATGTGGACAGGAGGCAACCCTTTTGAATCTAGGAGGAGAAGTCCTCCTTCACCTCCCCTGGATAGAGTTTGAGGGCAGATACTTTTGGGCAAATATGAGGATAATCCCGTCTGGAGACGGGATCTACGGAGTGATAGTAGGGGCAGGTGAACTCTAGAGACCAGTTCAGCCCCCTATGGCCCTCATGGCCCTGTTACACCCTGGCTCTCTTTCTTCTGCCATGGGGCCCAGGGGTTTATTATAGACCACTTCCTTTAGGAAAGACGAGAGTCCTGCCTCGTCCATGCCCGACCGTATGGGCCCTTTAATGTCTATCTCCTTGTCTGAAAAGAGACAGAGCCTGAGCCTCCCCTCTGGGGTTAGCCTCAACCTGTTACATGTATCGCAAAAATGGTGACTTATAGGGCTTATAAAGCCTATGAGGCCCCTTGCGCCCTTCACACGGAATAGCCTGGCAGGCCCGTGCCATTTTCCCCTGGGATACACCTCTTCAAGGGGGCCGAAGCGGGCCTCGATCCTCTCCTTGGCCTCGTCTGTGGTAAAGACGTCTCCCTCGGTCCAGCGGCAGTGTGTGCCAATGGGCATAAATTCAATGAAGCGCCATTCTATAGGGTGAGTGATAGTCATCTCCACAAAGGAGTGGAGTTCGTCTGCATTTACCCCCTTTAGGAGGACAGTATTGACCTTTACGGGGGAAAAACCCAAATCGATCACCTTGTGGATGGCAGATATTACGCGGTGGAATTCGTCGCGACCAGTGACCTCTTTAAACCGTTCTGGGTTGAGGGTATCGAGGCTGATGTTCACGTGTCTTACGCCAGCCCTAAAGAGTGCATCTGCATGATCGCCAAGCAGCACGCCATTTGTGGTGAGGCAGACCTCTTCTATGCCCTCAATGGCATAGAGCCTGGCTACGAGATCGACAATCCCCTTTCTCAAAAGGGGTTCTCCCCCTGTAAGGCGCACCTTCTTTAGCCCCAGCCGTGAAAAGGCCCTCACCACAAGCCCTATCTCTTCCAGGGTCAAGAGCTCTTCGTGCGGGAGAAGAGAAAAGTTTCTATCTGGATTACAATAGGTGCAGGCGAGATTACACCTGTCTGTAAGAGAGACCCTCAAGTACTCGATCTTTCGCCCGTGCCTGTCCCTCATGGATCAAACCCTCTCTATCCTCGCACCCACCTGTCTCAACTTTTCATCCAGTGCCTCATAGCCCCTGTCCAGATGGTGGATGTCCAGCACCCTGGTCACCCCCTCTGCACCAAGGCCAGCGAGGACCAGCGATGCACTGGCCCTTAGATCGGTGGCAGTGAGGGGCGCCCCCTTGAGCCTTGAACGCCCCCTAATGATGGCGCTCCTCTGCTCGACCCGAATGTCTGCACCCAGCCGCCTGAGTTCATCCACGTGTCGAAACCTGTTTTCAAAGACCTGCTCCTTGATCACGCTCAACCCTTTGGCATATGCCATTAGGGCCACCATCTGGGCCTGTAGGTCCGTAGGAAAACCAGGGTATGGGGAGGTGGTAACATCCACGCTCTCTATAGGGCCACTCCTTTCAACATCTATTCGCCCACTGCCAGTCACTATTTTTAGCCCAGCACTGGAGAGTTTGGATATCACTGCATCGAGATGCCCTGCCTCTGCCCCTAAAAGCCCAAGCTCACCACCTGTAATCCCAACGGCCACCATAAAGGTGCCTGCCTCTATCCTGTCTGGGATGATCTTCCACGATACAGGCCTTAGCTCATCAACCCCCTCTATCACAATGGACGGGGTACCGAGCCCCTTTATCCTGGCGCCCATCTTTATGAGCATCTCTCCAAGGTCTACTACCTCTGGCTCCATGGCGGCGTTTTCAATGACACTTGTCCCCTTGGCCAGCACTGCTGCCATGAGGATATTTTCTGTCCCAGTGACAGAGGGAAAGTCTAGGAGGATCCTCGCACCCTTTAGACCCGTTGCCCTCACATCCACAAACCCAGAGTCTATCTCCCATTGGGCCCCCAGGGCCTTCAGCCCCTGGAGGTGGAAGTCCACAGGCCTTGCTCCGATCTCACACCCACCAGGTAGAGGGACCCGTGCCCTGCCAAAACGGGCCACAAGGGGGCCAAGGACCAGAAAGGAGGCACGCATCTTTCTCACGAGCTCAAAGGGGGCCTCAAACGAGGCAAGTCCACTCGTATCCATGAAGAGTGGAGGTGGCGGATCGAGAAGAGGGACTGAAGACAGGTCCCACGAGGCCTGTGCACCCAGTCTTTCAAGGAGTTCAATAAGTGTAAAGACGTCTGTGAGGCGCGGACAATTCTCGATCCTGTAACTCCCAGGGGCGAGTATGGTGGCGCAGAGTATGGGGAGTGCAGCATTCTTTGCGCCGCTTATCCTCACCTCTCCAGAAAGGCGACGGCCTCCTGTCACCTCAAGGGCATTTTGCGGCCTCTTCTCTCCATTTAGATACGATCCTGTCACTGGTTGAAATCACTACCTTGGGGCCTTTCCTCCATGCCACATATAGACAATGGGGCTAGCCACGAACACAGACGAATAGGTACCTATGATAACTCCCAGGAGTAGGGCAAAGGCAAAATCGTGTATCACAACACCTCCAAAGAGATACAGGGTGAGCACCACCAATAGGGTTGTAAGGGATGTGATAATGGTCCTTGCCAGCATCTCGTTCACACTCCTGTTGATGATAGTAGCAAAGTCTGAACGGCCATAGCGCTTCAGGTTCTCCCTGATCCTATCAAAGACCACCACCGTGTCTGTGAGGGAATAACCTGCCAGGGTGAGGAGGGCAGTGACGATGAGGAGCGTGATCTCTAGGTTCAATATGTAGAAGATGCCCAGGACCGCCAATACGTCGTGGAACGTGGCGATGGCTGCTGCCACACCAAAGCTCAGATTAAACCTAAAGGCCAAGTATCCGATGATGCCTGCAAGGGATATGGCAATGGCTATGAGCGCCTTCCTCCTAAGCTCCTTACTCACCTGGGAGCCGATTTCTGTCTTGGACTCCATCTTAAAGTGTACCTGGGGGAGTGCCTTTTGAAGGGCCTCGGTGACCCGTGCCTCTATCTCGCCCACTGTGGCCACAGAGCGCTTGACCCTCACAATGAGGACATTTTCCCTAGGCACCTCCTGTAGGGCATATCCCTCTATTCCCGCCTGGCTCAGGGCCTTACGGATCTTGTCCAGGGAAAAGGGTGCATCTGCCTTGTACTGGATCATGCTTCCACCTGCAAAGTCCACACCCAGGTTGGCAGCACCCCTGTTTATCTGGATAAATGCAAAGATACCCAGGGCCACCAGCACCCCTGAAATGACAAATGCAATATGGCGCCTCTCGATAAACTTTATGGAGGTATCCTTGACGATCTGGAGGAACGAGAGGTCCTTTAGGGCGCGTTTTGCCAGCAACCAATCATATACGATCCTCGTCCCAAAGATGGCAGTAAAGAGGTTGATGATGATACCGGCAGAGAGCGTCACTGCAAAACCCTTGATCGGCCCTGTACCAAAGAGGAATAGGGCAAGGGCAGTGATGAGGGTGGTAACGTGGGCGTCTACGATGGTCCAGAAGGCCTTGTCGTAGCCCCCGTCTATGAAGGCCTTGAGCGGCTTTCCAAGGGCCTTTTCCTCCCGCATCCTCTCAAAGATGAGCACATTCGAGTCAACACCCATACCAATGGTCAAGATGATACCTGCAATTCCAGGGAGCGTGAGGGTGGCGTGAAACAGGCTAAGCACTGCCAAAAGGAACAAGATATTGAGCACCACCGCCACATCAGCAATGAGGCCAGATATCCTGTAGTAAATCACCATGAATATGAGCACCATGACACCGCCTGTAAGGCCTGCCATGAGCCCCTTCTGGATGGAGTCTCGCCCAAGAGATGGCCCCACAGTGATATTCTGGATGATCTCCACTGGGGCAGGGAGTGCACCTGCCCTCAACACAATGGCCAGGTCTGCCGCCTCCTCATGTGTAAAGGAACCAGAGATCTGGGCGTGACCCCCTGCTATCCTCTCCCTTATCACAGGCGCTGAACGCACGACACCATCCAGGATGATGGCAAGGCGCTTTCCCACGTTTTCTGCAGTGATCTTTTCAAATATCCTCGCCCCCCTGTCTGTGAGTTCCAGGGCAACATAGGGTTCGTTAAAGGTCCCACCAATGCGCACGTGGGCCGTCTTCACTGCATCCCCACTCATAAGGGTCTTGTCTTTTAGGAGTATGGGCGTCACCTTGGTGCGGCCGGTCCTCGAGTCGTATTCCTTCATGAGGTAGATACGGTCGCCCTTGGGTATCTGTCCCCTTAATGCCCTGTTGAGCTCCTCCACATTATATTTTGATTTTAGACGCCCCTCCTCTATGGCACGCCTTATGAGTGTCCGAAGGTCCACTGCTGCATCGTCGTCCACCAGTTTGAACTCTAGCTGGGCTGTCTGGCCAATGAGTTTGATGGCACGCTTGGGGTCCTTCACCCCTGGCAACTGCACTACTATCTCATTCTTGCCCTGCCGCACTATCACCGGCTCGGCCACGCCAAACTGATCTATCCTGTTTCTTATGATCTCCAAGGACTGTTCAACTGCGTGTTCCCTGATGAAGTCTGCCTCCTCCTTCTTCAAGGCAAGAGTGATAGTGGGAAACCTCTTGCTGGTATCCATGGAGACTATGTCTAGGTTGGGATAGTCCTCTTCTATTATGGCCTTTATCTTTTCAAGGACGCTCTTATTGGGGACTGCAAAGACCACCTTGTGGGGATCAGAGCTCTCGCGCTGGACTACATTTATGTGGTGCCTCTTTAGGGCCTCTTTGAGGTCTCTCGCAGTGAGGTTTAGAGAATTTTCCACTGCCTTTTCCACATTGACCCTCAATACCAGGTGCATTCCACCCTGGAGGTCGAGTCCGAGTTTGAGGCCTTGGGAATAGATGTACTTCTTGTACCAGTCTGGGGTATCCTTGTAAAAGGATGGAAGAACTATGACCACAGAAATTGCAAAGAGTGCTACCATGAGGGCAAATTTCCAGCGCAAGCTCTTAGGCATGGTCCGATGTCTCCTTTCTCGTCTAGATACAGTGAGGAATTTATCTTTGTGACTAGCCATTTTTAGTAGATAATCCTAAATCCTGCAAGGAGATTCCAGAAAAATTTAGGCCCCACGACCAAGAGCAAAAGATGGCTTAAGAGGGCCATTTCACACAGTAAAAAGGATGTAAAATGGGGAACATAAAAGGGGAGGGTCAGGACCTGATGTTCCTCGCACCAAGGAACATCGAGAGCAACACCCCAGTTGCGGCCACCAGGGCTGCCATAAAAAAGGCCGACGAAAAGGAGTGTGTAACATCTGCCAACGCCCCTCCAACCGCAGGGCCTATTATCTGCCCCACACCCAGCACCAGTGTAACTATGGCAAAGACCCGTGCCGTATGTAAAGGGCCTGCCACGTCTGAGACAATGGCAGTCATGATCCCTGGGATCCCCCAGGCAGAAAGCCCGAAAAAGAGGACCGAGACCCAGGGAAGGACGTTTGGGGCGCAGGATAGACCTGCCAGCACATATGCCATGGTGTGCATCGAGAATACTGTGATGAGTGCTGCACGCCTTCCCACCTTGTCCGCTATGACCCCTGGGATGGGACCTGAAAAGAGGCTTAGAAGCCCGATAAGCCCCCAGAGCCCACCGGCAAAAAACTCTGTCACTCCCCTTTCATTGGTCAGTGAGACCACGAAAAAGGTCACATACACCGTATAGCTTGCACCAAAACAGAAATATATGGAGGCAAGGTGTAAGAGTGTGCCAAAGGATACCCCTCCACTAAAAGAAGGCCCGTGGGACTCCCTGGCCAAGGCACCCACTTTTGACTCCACCTCCCCTCCCAGGGGCTTAAGCCCTACCTCTTCAGGTGCATCCCTCACCACCAGATAGCAGAACACCGCTACCAAAAGCAGGATTGCCCCAAGGATCATCCAGGCAACACGCCATCCAACTCCCGGAAACCTCTCGTTCAAAAAGGGTACAAGGATACCTGAGAGCACGATGGCAAAACCGCTGCCCATCACTATAAAGCCTGCTGCCCTACCCCGTAGGGTGCTTTTAAACCAGCTAGAGACCAGTGCCATGGTGGGGATATTGGCAAGCCCACTCCCTACTCCTGTGATGAGATAGAGGAGGGCGCAATCGATAAAACCCCTCACCCTGGCCATAAAAAACATGGAACAACCACCCAGGAGGAGTGCAAAGGAGATGAGACGACGGGCGCTCAGGGTGCGTCCCAGAAAGAGACACGCAGCCACTGCCAAAAGATAGCCGCTAAAGTTTGCCGTAGATACGAGGCCCATCTGTGAGGCGGTCAACCCGAGTGCCTCTCCCATGGACGGGAGTAGCATCCCTAGGGCAAAGCGGCCTAGACCAAGGGCGGCAAAGATGGTGAGAGTGCCAGCTACTACAATGACCCAGCCATAATTCTTTGGATATCCCACTTTAAAGACGCTCAAAATCCCTTTCTCTACATCAAGGCCCACTCATTAAGCCCATACAAGTTCACCATTATAACCAATAAAGTGTCCTTCATCATTACAAGATGGCGATATCACGGCCAATATATGGCAGAAACGGCCATTTCTATCTTACAACGATGGTCGGGGTATTGCTCTTCAGGGTCCTACCAGAGATGGTCCTTGTCACCTGTAAAGTGTAGGTGCCAGGGCTAGTACCCCGTGGGAGCTTAAAGGTGAAGGAGGAATAGTCTGTGAGTGAATAGCTAACAGTTGTGGAGGTACTGCCCTTTAATAGCTCAACCGTCATGGAAGAAGTAAAGCCACTGCCTGCTACAGAGATGGAGGTCCTGGTGTCGGTGGAGTCGATCTCAAGGGGGCTGATGTCGTCTATCCGTGGGGCATCTAGCACTGCGACAAAGGGGCCTCCTTTACTCTCCATACCATTTACGATTACCTTAAGCTCTCCAGACGAGCCATTGAGGGGCACCTTACACGTGATGGTGTGGGCCACGGCCGAGACGATAGTAAGCACACTATCTCCAAGGAGCACTGCGTTTTTCTCCTCCTTGTCTTCAAAGTTCCTGCCAGAGATGGTGATGGTATCTCCTGCGACTACCACCTGTGGGTCCACTGAGTCCACCTCAGGGGGATAGGTAAAAGAGATATCTCCCTGTGCCTCCTCCCCATTGGTGTAGACCTTTACATCCCCTGTCTCTGCCTCTGGCACCCTGACTATGAGCTGATTCGTAGATGCCTCCACCACCACTGCAGCAAAGGCGTCGCTACTGCCCGCATTGAACACCACGTAATTGTCTGTGGCCACAGGACTAAAGTTCCTTCCAGAGATGGTCACCACATCACCCGCCTCACCACTGGGCGGATCTATCGACTCTACCACAGGTGTTATGGTGACCTCTGTGGGCGTACTCGTCATGTCATTGGCAGTGACTGTGAGCGGGCCTGTATTGCCATCTGGCACCAGTACAGAGAGCTTTGTCTCAGATGCCTGGGTCACAGTGCCTCTGATGCCATTAAAAGAGACGATGTTCTTATTCTTATCTGGATCGAAGTTAAAGCCCTGTATAGTAAGGGTGCTACCAGGGGAAAGGGTGGATGAGGAGAGTTCTTTTATGTATGGACCAACCTGGAATTGGAGTTCATTGGAGGCCACTCCATCCACCAACACCTTTATGGTCCCTGTGGTTGCCCCATAAGGTACCCATGTACGAATAGAGGTATCCGTGAGTTCCATTATGGTGGCCTCTCTCCCTCCAATAAAGACCTTGACGAGGTCCTCATCCTCTCCAAACCCCTCTCCTGCCAAAACCACCACAGTGCCCGTGATCCCCCTCTGAGGTTCCACCCTGTCTAGATATGGGGCATCTACAATGGTGAATTGGGCCTCGCTGCGGTCTATGAGGACCTCTGTGGCAGAGTCAAACAGGTCTGCCCTAACGGTATAGAGGCCAGGGACCAGGTGAATATCCTCTGGGATGCGTATGGGCCAGGTGCCACTAGTGATCCTGAGTGCAGAAAACGGCCACGATCTCACTACAAAAAAGGGATTGTTTGGTGAAAACTCTGCACCTTCGCCCAAGAATGCACTAGTCCCATCGGGAAGCTCAAGGCTTACGGCAATATCCACTGGATAACCTGCCTCGAGGCCCGCCAGGGTGAGGAGCAGGTAGATGGGTTCTGGATTGGTATAGACCCTCTTTTCAGTGGTAATCTTTACGATCTCACCAGAGATGGAGATCCCAGGGGCCATGGCCACCAAAAAGGCCCCCAGCATGGCTATGGTGACAGAAAAAATGGCCCTATAACTGGGAACACCTACCATGATGGCAACACCTCTATCTCTTTATTGAATCGAATAATCTTCCCCATAGTTGAGACCCTAAGCTCATAGCGGCCCTGGACCATCGACCCTGGGCTCATCAGGTGGAGGACCGTGTCGTTTCCGCTCTCTATCGCCAAAAGATATTGGCCAAGGTATGCAGACACCCCCTCTGTCGTTTGGCCAAAGCCCTGCCCATAGACTGTAATCGCATCCCCTGGCGTAATGCGCAAGGGATGCACATAGTAGATCTTTGCACTCTTGTAACTGGCAAAATAGATTGGACCTGCCACGCCATTTGAGACCACCTGAAGTGTGACCTCACCAGATGCGCCTGGCTCAATCACTGGCACCTCCACCTTGAGCGTAGTGTTGGTGGCCTCCGTGATCGTGCCTGGGACACCGGAAAAATAGACTGTATTTAGCCCTGGAGCGGATGAAAAGTTAATGCCACTAATCTCCACCTCATCTCCAGGGCCAAAGTCCTGGGGTGAGACCCCTGTTATCTCTGGCGCCACAAAGAATGGGACCCCATTACTAGTAAATTCAACTACCTGTGGTACTGGAAGGTGGCCCGATGCATCCTGGTCCTCTATCCAATAGGGGACCACGAGGTGCACCACCAAGTCCCCTGAATAGGTATTGGAAAGGAGGCGAAACCTCATGAGTGTGCCATTTTCTGCCAGATATTCCACAGGCTCTTCGCGCCCGCCCACGGTCACCTTTACGAGCATAAGGTCCATCAATGAGGGGTCAACTAGCCCTGGATCGCCCCGTAGCTTGAGCCCCTTTATGGTCACGAGATCTCCTGGGGCACCATAAGGGGGGTCGATCTCCTCCACTATGGGCCTGGGGGTCTCTGCAATACTGGGGAGGAGGTCCTTACCCACTATCCAGAATGGGACCGCTGATGTATCACTTATCCCAGAACCAGATATTTTGGCATTCAATACATACTTCCCTGGCATAAATTCAGTGAGCTTTGTACCAGGGTAGTCTCCACTCTTTCCAGTATAGACAGTGTCGGCCTTTATCTCGAATAGCTTGGTCACAGGGACGCTTATAAAGGGGAAGTCCTCGAGCACTGCCCTCGTGCCAGGGTGAAACTCCAGGGAAGGGGCGAGATACGTACTATTTCCATCTGGAAGATCCAGCCATACAGTAACTGCCACTGGAGTGCCAGGGTTTATTCCCCTTAGATAGCCCACCACATCGATGGTCTCATCAAGTGGGTAGCCATAGACATACTTGGATGGCGCAATGTAGATGTACTGGCCGCCAAGGGCCGTCTCAATATTGAGGGTAGCCCCCAACAAGGAGAGCATTAAGGTCACCATATATATATTTAAAATCTTCCCGTTCATCGCCTGAGATACCTGTCTAAGATCATCACCGCATCGTTGGGTGAGAGTGACCCATCTCGATCCATATCCCCCACAGAGACCTGGTCCTCCCTTAGCTGGTCAATCCCCAGAAAGGAGAGAAACACATCGAGGGCATCCTGTGGGGTCACGCACAGATCGGCGTCCACGTCCCCAGGTAGCACTACCTTTACCTTGCCACTGTGTAGCTCAACCCCCTCCAGGTCGCCCATCAACTGAGTCGGCTGAAGCGAGGTGGGGGTGATGGTGGCACCCAGTTCCTGCTGTAGACACGATGGGCTACCAGGGGCATCCACTCCCTTTACTGAAAATGTGAGGTCAAAGAGTGTGGCAGAGGCCCCAGGGGGTATGGGTGGAAAGCCATTGGACACACCACCTACCCTAAGGACTCCAGGGTTGCCCTGCTCTTCCACAGAGATGGTCCAGCCAAGGGTGTCATCGCTTGCGGCAGCACCGAGAAATTCCAAAAACTCCGTGTCGTATTGGATCGAGAGGCCCCAAGCATCTATTGAGCGGTCCACACCACTCACCACTACTGGCACTTTGACCCTGGCGTTGGATGTGGCAATGCGCTCTTCTACGGTCACACCCCCATACTCCACCCTACAAGTCCTTGATGCACTACCGATGTTACCATCAGAATCAGTGACACTTAACCTCAACCGATAAGTACCCGTGGCCTCTGGTGTGTTCCACTGCCACAGGCCACCACCTATATCCTCAATAGAGGGCTCATTCCACGAGTAGCTATAGGGTGGTTCGCCACCAGAGACCACTGGCGTAATCGTAACGCTACTTCCAGGCGATGTGGGACAGCTATCCACTGCAAAGGAGACCACCAGATTCTTAGGGCCAGTAAGGGTGATGTAGAATGAACCCACAATGCCTGGCCCACCAGTAGTACCCAAGGTTGCAGCCACCATTGCCCTAAGTCCCCCGCCAGTTGCGCCTTGGAGGGTGGAGATGGCCTGGGGTGCGAAAAGTGGGTCTAATGGGTCAAGTGGAAGGCCATGTCCGTAGCGGATATTGGATGGGTCTGTGACATTTATTGTAAAGAGGAGACGCCTAGGGTCAGACGAAGAACTATTGCTCATAGATGCACACAGGGCATACCAGCGCTGGTTGGCCTGGTCCTCGAATATGGCGAAGTCCACGATCTCACCTGGGTCTTCGCTTCCCTCTTGAGGATAGGACCCAAGCGGCGTGGGGGATGCGGGATTGGTGCAGTCCACCACATAGAGCCTTCCGTCATTTCCGAGAAGATAGGCATAATATCTATCGTCCTGCTCTACTACCACCAACTTGGTAAATATGGCACCCCCTGCATCGTTGATATTGACAGTTCCCACGAGAGACGGGTTTGAAAGGTAGTCTATGCCAGAAGAGGACCCTGTTATCTTGAAGACATATAGAGTCCCGCTTCCACCGCCTAGATATGCGTAGTCCTCGTCCTCCTGATCCCTTACTAGAAATATGGATTCTATGGTGGTGCCAGTCGTGACGGTACTCTCTTTTGAGAATGTGTTAGAGGCAGGATCGAACGTCAAAAAGGAGGCGCCCAGATCCCCCATGGCCACACCCAAGGTAAACGCATTTGAAGAGGTGTTATAAAATCCGTGTACACCTGTGGCCTCACCACCAGTTTCATAGAAAGAGAGGTCTTCATACCTAAAACTCGTGGTACCGATCCCACTAACCTTACAATAGACTAGGCCAGTAGTACCCAAAGCCGAAAACGAATGGACTGTTGTGGAATTTGACTGATCTATAATGGCAAAAAGGTCCTGGGCACCACCACTGGCCTCTTCAGAGCTAAAGAGGAGTGCACCACCTGTACCACCCTTAGTGGTCTCGTTGATAAGTTCAGGCACACCACTTCCAAGATCGTACAGTCTTAGTTCCCCAGACTCCGTAAGTAACAGCCCATATTCGCCGCCTCCTACGTCAAAGAGTCGTGCCCTCTCCCCCCCAAGCACTGGGGACCAGTTGAAATCTAGGTCTATCTGGGCATCGCCAGGGCCTGTAAGCCCCTGTGCCGTAAGGACCTTGAGCCCCCCACCCCCCTCAAGGACATATACCCTCTCAATGGATGTAGAATCTATATTCCCACCGGTTGCCAACACCCTTATAGAGCTAGAGGCAGTGGGAAATGTGGCGAGATAGGTGAGGTAGAAGGTGTCTGTGGCGCTAGTGCCACTATTGGAATCGCCACCAGTCTTAAAGAAGAGGGTGCCAGATGCGCCCCCTGCCATTATGAGAAACCCGCTCCTTAGGCTCTGATCTCCAGCAGGCTCAAGATATACGTCCCTCACATCGAGGCTCACACCAAACTTTCCAGTGAGATCCCCCTTGGATTCCAAGATAGGTTGGGCTGGATTCGAACCATTGTCGTCCAGCTCAAATAGATATAAGGCCTCGCCAGTTCCAACAAAGATAAGCGCCTCTTCACTTGTGTCATTGGAGTCCACATCACTCGATGCAAATATTTTGATACTCTTTACTGGGCCATCCACTTGTGTGCTCAATCCCATGTCCAAGAAGGCATTGGAGCCATTGGCATCCCCAAGCCTGCTACCATTTACTTCGTAGAGGGCGATCTCACCTCCTGCACCACCCACAACAAGGATGTCTTTTGGGGTGCCTGTGATCGACACGTCTCCCACAAGGGCAAGGGCGGTTGGGGTAAAACCTGGGGCGATAGTATCATTGTTTGAAAGGGTGGAGTCCCATGCCACTACTTCACTACCTAGAGAGAGGAACACCTCCTGTGTCCCTCCTGGCGCTATACGCCCTTTACACGTAATAGAAGAGGGCTGGCTTGGAAGTGAAATGGAGGTAATAAACCGGGCACCAGTCCCATTGGCAGAGAGGAGGTGGAGTCCGTAGTCTGGGTTGGTCAGGTTTGCATCCTGTGAGACCTCGAAAATGGAGTCTATATACCCAGTATCCGTACTGTTCACTCCGCACACCTGAAGGGCGTAGACTGCCTGTCCACCACTTTCATACTCCCGGTCAAGGACACCCCCGCCTCCGTAGGTAGGACTATAGCGAAGGGCTATGAGGCCGCCCCCAAAGGCGGCCATGAAGATTGTGGCATTGCCTGTGTCGTCATCCTTGTTAAAGACCCCAGATATCACCTGTGAAGGTCCTCCGAACTCCACACCAAGGAGGGAAGTGGAATCAATGGGTGTCTCGTTTCCACTTAACCCTCCAAGGTATGCAGCGCCAAATACACTGCCTGTGGGATAGGCCAAGGCGAGAACCACCAGTATGAGTAGGATCGATCTTGCTCTTTCCATAAGCTCGCTTTGAGGAACCTTCTTCTCACATAAGGCCTACTAAAATCGACACATCTTTCTCTACTCACCTGTCACATACATATCCAAGATCAAGATGGCGTCGTTTGGGGTTACCATCCCGTCATTGTCCACGTCGGCCACCTTGGCCTCGTCTTCCCTAAGATCGATCAAGCCCAGATAGTAGAGGAATGCGCTCAGGGCATCTTGGGGGGTGAGGCTGCAACTACCGTCAAGGTCCCCTGGCATGACAATAGTCACCTTCCCCTGGGTGAGATTCACCCCAGCAATGTCATCCACCCCATTGCTCAGAGATATGGATATGGACGTACAGGTGGGGGCACTGGTAGAGGCGCTGAACAGGAGGTACGCAAGGTCTGCCGAAGCCCCACTGGGAATTGCGGAATTTCCATTGGCCTGGCCACCGATCTTTAGGGTACCAGCAGGGTTTTCATTTACAGAAAACGTCCAACCCTGGGTATCTGAGGTCTCTTCCATCCCATAGTATTCCAGGTTCGTGGTGTCATATGAAGCCTCTATTCCAAAGGCGTCTATGTCTGCACTAACACCAGTCACATGGAGTGGCACCCGCACTAGACCACCGGGTTTCACTATTCTGTCGCTTATGGAGACACCCAGTGGCTGTACCTGTATGGTGGCAGTGCCTGTACCAGTATTGCCGTCACGATCTGTAACTGTCACAGACACATTGTAGACCCCAGATTCGGCAGGTGCTGTCCAGGTAGGTGAGGCACTAGTGGCATTGTCCACACTGCCTGCATCATTGCCAGTCTTGTCTGTCACAGACCAAGAGTAGAAGTATGGCTGGCTACCACCGCCAGGTGTGGCAGTAAATATGCTAGTGCCCCCTGGTTCCACAGTGCGCGGTGTGGCGCTTACAGTGACTGTAATGGTGGAGGCCTGGGTGATCTCCACTGCTGCCATACCCACAAGGCCCATATAACCCGTATCCGCCATCTGACCTCCAAGTTCACCAAAGAGCACATAGGAACCATCCCCCGAACTGGATACGCACCGGGCCTCATAGGTAGTGGATATGGCATTGCTGTAGAGCATCTCTGCTGGATTGGTGATATTGATGGTAAAGACCTTGGATGCACCAATGGAGCCTGTCTTTTGTTCAGAACTCGCCACTGCGAGATAGTACCTAT
>WGBU01000102.1 GCA_015494155.1 Deltaproteobacteria bacterium
ATGACCCCTGCCTTGGGACTCTTTTACGCAGGTATGGTAAGGGGCAAAAATGCCCTTGGAACCATTATGCAGAGCCTCTTCATGGTCTCGATAGTAGGGGTTGAATGGGTGCTCATAGGCTACTCCATGAGCTTTGGGCCAGACATTAGCGGTTTTGTAGGGGACCTTTCCTGGCTGGGCCTAAATGGCGTGGGGGCTGCACCTAATCCTGACTATGCTGCCACGATCCCCCAGTCTGCCTTCATGCTCTATCAGTGCATGTTCGCCATAATAACACCCGCACTGATCACGGGCGCCTTTGCAGAAAGGGTACGATTTGCACCATTCGTAGTATTTAGCCTTCTGTGGGCAATATTCGTCTATAATCCAGTGTGTCACTGGATATGGGGTACAGGCGGCTGGTTAAAGGAAAAGGGTGTGCTCGACTTTGCAGGTGGCCTAGTAGTGCACCTCACATGTGGTGTAGCCGCACTGGTCACCGCGCTCATCACTGGAAAGAGAAAGGGTTATGGCAAACAGAGCTTTGCCCCCCACAACCTGCCCATGACACTGTTGGGGACAGGGCTACTGTGGTTTGGGTGGTTTGGCTTTAATGGAGGAAGTGCCCTTGCAGCAGATGGCATTGCAGCAGGTGCCGCAGTGGCCACACACATCGCTGGGCTCGTGGCCATGGCCACATGGCTTGTGGTAGAATGGGTACACCGTGGAAAGCCCACTACCCTTGGTGCTGCATCTGGTGCCATTGCAGGACTTGCCACCATCACCCCAGCCGCTGGATTTGTGAGCCCCATGGCCGCCATCGTCATAGGCCTTGTCGCTGGTATCGTCTGCTACACAGCAGTTATGCTAAAAGGTATCCTCGGCTACGACGACAGCCTAGACGTAGTGGGAATCCATGGGGTCGGTGGGCTCACAGGCACCCTGTGCCTTGGGCTCTTTGCCTCAAAGGCAATCAATCCAGGGGGCGCTGATGGCCTACTCTATGGAAATCCCGCCTTCTTGGGCACACAACTCTATGGGATATTTGCAGTTCTAGTATACACATTGGTGGTCACCTGGATCATCGCAAAGGTCGTAGATGTGACCATGGGTCTCAGGGTTACTACTGAGGCAGAGACCGAAGGACTCGACCTTAGCGAACACAGTGAGACTGCTTACGCATCATAGGGTGCGAGGGCAAGGGGTGCGAAGAATCGAGTGCTCCTCCCTTCGCATCCCACACAAAAAAAACAAAAAAAGGAGGAGTACGATAGTATGAATGCTGCAGACACCACTTTTATGATGATCTCATCGGCCCTGGTAATGTTTATGACACCAGGACTTGCACTCTTTTATGGGGGATTGGTCCGTTCAAAAAATGTACTCGGCACAGTAATGCAGAGCTTTGCCTGCCTGGGCATTGTGTCCATTCTGTGGGTGGTCTATGGATACTCGCTCTCCTTTGGGCCAGATATCGGCGGATTCATAGGGGGACTGGACCATCTCTTCTTAAAAGGAGTGGGACTGGACCCAGGACCTTATTCAGATACCATCCCAGGACTTGTCTTCTGTGCATTTCAATTGATGTTTGCCATCATCACACCTGCACTTATCACAGGTGCCTATGCAGAGAGGATGAAGTTCTCTGCCTTTTTGATCTTCACCATCCTCTGGGCCACGCTTGTCTATTTCCCAGTGTGTCACTGGGTATGGGGCGGTGGTTGGCTTGGAAATATGGGTGCCCTGGACTTTGCCGGAGGTACTGTCATTCACATCAATTCTGGTGCCGCTGCCCTTGTCTGTGCCCTGTTCCTGGGTAAAAGGCGTGGTTATGGTAGGGAGGCCTTTCACCCGCACAATCTCCCCATGACCATTCTAGGTGCAGGTATCTTGTGGTTTGGGTGGTTTGGCTTCAATGCAGGGAGCGCACTTAGTGCAGGCAAGACAGCAGCGCTCGCCTTCTTCACTACTCAGATAGCCACGGGGGCCGCCCTCCTTTCCTGGATCTTCGCAGAGTGGATATTCCAGAAAAAGCCTACAACTCTTGGTGCAGCGTCGGGCGCAGTTGCAGGGCTTGTGGCCATAACCCCTGCAGCCGGGTTCGTAGGTCCTATTCCAGCAGCGATAATAGGTATAGTTGCTGGGGCACTTTGCTATGGGGCAGTGTTCTTGAAATCCCGCTTTGGATACGATGACGCCCTGGACGTGGTGGCTGTACACGGAATAGGGGGCTTTTGGGGGGCTCTGGCCACAGGACTGTTTGCATCTCTCTTCTGGAATCCAGACGGTGCAAACGGGCTCTTCTATGGGAATCCTGGCCAGTTCATGGTACAGGTCATTGGTGCCTTTGCAGCAATCGTGTACTCTATGATACTCACCTTCATAATCCTAAAGTTGACCGACATGTTGGTAGGTGTACGCGTTCCAGATGAAGAAGAAGTACAGGGTCTAGACCTTACACAACACAGTGAGATAGGCTATAGTCTATAAGAACAGCACCAAACCAAAAGGAGGCATAGAAAATGAAAAAAATCGAGGCAATAATCAAACCCTTCAAGTTAGACGACGTAAAAGAGGCCCTCAACGAGATTGGGATCAAGGGGATGACCATATCAGAGGTCAAGGGATATGGGCGACAGAAGGGCCACAAAGAGATATATCGCGGTGCTGAGTATGTGGTGGACTTTATCCCCAAGGTAAAGCTAGAGATCATTGTAGAGGCAGAACAGGTGGAACAGGTGATCACAAAGATCAGGGATGCTGCAATGACAGGAAAGATTGGGGATGGAAAGATATTCGTCTTGCCAGTGGAAGAGGTAGTACGTGTGAGGACAGGCGAACGAGGAAAGGATGCGATCTAGTCTGGTGAAGGGTGCTGATAAAGACCATTCCCATCCGTGGGTCCTTCAAGTGGACGACGAACAGACGCAAATACTGCCGTCTGGGAAGGAGATACTTGAGACCCTATGGGCAAGGGGCCTCTCAGGGGAGAGGCTCCTAAAGGTCCATTCTGATATTGTGGACAAGTGGATCACTGGCCTATACGATAGGCTTTCCCCTGAACTACAGGAAGGGATATCCCTCATTGCACTGGGTGGATATGGGAGGCAGGAGCTATACCCATTCTCAGACATAGACCTCATGATCCTCTTTGAGCCCTCCCAGGAGCCGAAGCTAGACGATATCTGTAATGCCATATTTTACCCTCTCTGGGATGCAAAGCGAGAGGTGGGGCATGGCGTAAGGACCATTGATGACTGCATAAAAGAGGCAGAAAACGACTTTTTCCTCCTGGTCTCCTTTTTAGATGCAAGGCTTATTGCGGGAGACACGTGGCTTTTTAACAATTTTATAAAGAACATCTTCTCTCGATTCATAGAGGGCCAGAGGCGCCAGTTTGTTGAGTCTCTCATCGATCACAGGACAGAGCGCCTCAAGAGGTTTGGCGACAATGCCTACCTCCTAGAACCCCACATAAAGGATGGAAGGGGTGGACTGAGGGACTTTCACACGATCATCTGGATCTCAAAGGTCCTCTTTGGGATCCAGAACCTGAGGGGCATCGAGAAAGAAGACATCATTTCCCATGAGGAATTCGAGCGACTACGGGCTGCACTCTCTGAACTCGTCAAGATAAGAAACAGGCTTCACTTTGTGAGTAACAAGAAAAACGACCGCCTCTTTTTCGAATACCAGGTAGAGATCGCAAGGCTCTTAAAGTTTACAGACAAAAAGTCCATGCTTGGTGTGGAACAGTTCATGAAGGAGGTCCACGAGGCCTTAAATGCCATTAGCTCTATTACTGACCTCTATCTCGAGCATGTCCACGAGGTCCTCCACCCCAGGGCGCACGAATACAGTGCCACACCACTGGAAGATGGTATCGAGATCATAAATGGTCGCATCGTAATAGATTCAAAGGAGAGGTTGGTAAACGACAAGACCCTCCTCATGAAGGTCTTTTACTATTCTGCCAGGGAAGATGCCCCCTTACACTACAGGACAAAGAAGATAATACGCCAGTGCACAAAGCTGATCGACGACTCTTTCAGACACTCCAAGAAGTGTAAGAACTGGTTCCTCGATGCACTGGTCACATCAAGGGACCCCAGGGGCCTCCTCTTTGTCATGCACCATGAGACAGATGTGTTGTGTAATTACATACCAGAATTCTCAAATATTAAGGCCCTGGCCCAGTACGACATCTACCATGTAAACACTGTGGACATCCACTTGATCGAGACAGTAAAACAGATCAGCCTCTTAAAAGAGAGTGAAAAGGGACTATTTCAAAGCCTCTCCAACCACAAAATACTCTACCTCGCAGGCCTGCTCCATGACATAGGGAAGGGCTATGGGGAAAACCACTCAAAGAAGGGGGCAGAACTTGCTAGAGTAATCGGTCAGAGGATGGGGCTATCTGAGGAAGAGGTGGATACACTCTCTTTTCTCATTGAAAACCACCTCTATCTCGCTGAGATAGCACAGAGACGTGACCTCGAGGACGAGGGTCTTGTACTCAAGTGTGCCCGCCACATTGGAGACCCAGAACTCCTCACCATGCTCTATCTCCTCACCATTGCAGATTCAAAGGCCACAGGCCCCAATGCCTGGAGTGATTGGAAAGGGGCACTCATACTGGAGCTCTATCTCAGGATAGCACACCTTCTCGAGCAAAAGGACCTACTCGATCCAGACCGTGTAAAGGGAATCGAGTGGATGCGAGAAAAGATCAGGGAGAGGATGGGCAGCGAGGCAGAAGAAGTCCTCGACAACCTCCCAGAGGACTACCTCATGGCCTTTACGCCAGAGGCAGTGGAAGAGCACCTCAGGCTAAAGAAGATGCTCAAACAAAGGCACGTCATCCTCGTGCCAGAAGACAAGAGGGCATATTGGACCATCCTCATCATGACCAAGGATCAGACAGGGCTCTTATCCAAGATCTGTGGGGTCCTCGCCTTGGAGAATCTCAGGGTGCTGGCCGCCCAGATATTTACCCTAAGAGATGGGACAGTGGTAGACGTACTGGACGTGGAACCCACATATGAGATCGGCTTTAAGGAGATGGACTGGGGGCGCATAGAGTCCATGATGGAAAAGGCAATCATGGGGAAACTTGGGCTGCCACACAGGATCAGCCAAAAATTTATGGCACTTTCCAGTAGCCACGGCCCAGTTTGTCTGGTACAAGGGAAGGCTGAGATCAGGATAGATAACGAGATTTCCGACTTTTACACAGTGGTGGACATCGTGGCAGATCCAAAGGTGGGCCTCTTGTACTTCATCACCAGGACCATGGCCGACTTTGGCATCAATATCTTTAGGGCAAAGGTGGGGCCTAATGCAGACAGGATATCTCTTTCCTTTTACTGCCTCGATAGCCTAGGAGAGAAGATCACAGACCCAGAATTTTGCAAAGAGCTCAAAGATGCCCTATCCTTTGCCACTGAGTGCGTATTTTAGGGTCTTTGGCCCATGAATTTAAATAAACAATAAATCATAGAAGGAGGACACGTTATGACGCCCAAAGACGTACTAGATTTTGCCAAGGAGAAAGGGGTAAAGGTGGTTGATCTGCGCTTTCTCGACTATCCTGGGGTATGGCAGCACTTTACCGTACCCATTAGCGAACTGGACGAAGGGAGCTTTGAGGATGGTTTCGGATTCGACGGCTCCAGCATCAGGGGTTGGCAGCCCATCAACGCCAGCGACATGCTAGTGGTCCCAGATCCCAGCACTGCCCAAATCGACCCATTCTTTGAAGAGCCAACACTGGTTCTCATTGGAAATATCGTGGACCCAGTGACAAGGGAACCCTATTCCAGGGACCCAAGAAACATTGCAAAGAAGGCAGAGGCCTATCTGAAGAGCACAGGCATTGGCGATGTGGCCTACTTTGGCCCAGAGGCAGAGTTCTTCATCTTCGACGACATCCGTTACGAGAATCAGGCCAATGGCTGCTTCTACCAGGTGGACTCCATCGAGGGTATCTGGAATACCGGCCGCGACGAGTGCCCCAACCTGGGCTACAAGCCAAGGCATAAAGAGGGCTACTTCCCAGTTCCTCCCACTGACAAGCTACAGGACATGAGGACTGAGATGCTCCTCACCCTGGAGTCCCTAGGGATCGATGTTGAGTGCCAGCACCATGAGGTGGCAACAGCAGGCCAGGCAGAGATCGACATGAGGTTTAAGCCACTCCTCCAGATGGGCGACCAGCTCATGTGGTTCAAATATGTCCTAAAGAACGTTGCATACAAGTATGGCCGCACAGTCACCTTCATGCCAAAGCCCATCTTTGGCGACAATGGTACTGGTATGCACACCCACATCAGTATCTGGAAGGATGGTGAACCCGCATTTGCTGGCGACAAATACGCTGGCCTCTCAGAGACCGCCCTCTATGCCATTGGCGGTATCCTCAAACACTGCCGTGCCCTGTGCGCCTTCACCAACCCCTCCACCAACTCCTATAAGAGGCTAGTGCCTGGCTTCGAGGCACCTGTGAACCTCGCCTATTCCAGCCGCAACAGGAGTGCAGCAGTCCGAATCCCAATGTACTCACAGTCGCCCAAGGCAAAGAGGATCGAGTTCAGGACCCCTGATCCATCCTGTAATGGCTACCTCGCCTTCTCTGCCATGCTCATGGCAGTTCTAGATGGTATAGAGAACAAGATCGATCCAGGCGAACCATTAGACAAAAACATCTATGATCTCCCACCAGAGGAACTCGCCAACATCCCATCTGCACCTGGTTCACTTGAAGAAGCCATCGAGGCCCTAAAAGAGGACCATGAGTTCCTCATGAAGGGAGATGTCTTCACCCAGGATGCCATAGACATGTGGATCGAGTACAAGACAGAGAACGAGATCAATGAAGTAAAACTCCGTCCACATCCATATGAATTCTTCCTCTACTACGATATCTAAACCAGGCGATTGACATTCGACTGAAAAAGGGAGGGGACCTCACGAAGATCCCCTCCTCTTTTTCTCTTTATGAACAAAAAAAAGGCCCTCTACCCAGTGGGGATAGAGGGCCTTTTCTTACTTCCCTCTTTATAGTGTTCGTTCTACTTCTTGCCCTTTTCCTCCAGTCTCTTTGTTAGTAATTGAATCCTCTTTTCCATTGCCCTATTTGCATCCATCAGGCGCTGCACAAGGTCATCTTTTACCTTGTTGTCCTCTTGCAGAAAGTCATAGTCTGCCTTCAAGGCCTTTAATTGGGCATCCTTTTCCTTTACCTCACTCTTCAACTTTGAAAGTGCCCCCCTTAGCTGGGCATTTTCCTTCTTCAACCCTTCTAGCTTTGGGCTGACTTCATTAAGTTTCGACTGGAGTACCTCTATCTTTGCCAGGGCCTTGGCCAGCTTCGCCTCAAGTTCCTTCTGTTTCTTAAATAGATTGAGTTTTTCTTCCTCAGCAGAGTGATTTGACTCGAGCTTTGTTATGAGTTTTTCCTTGAGCTCGGCCTTTTCCTTTTCAAGCCTCTTTACGAGGTTGTTCGTTTTGGCAAGGCGCTTTTTAAGGG
>WGBU01000103.1 GCA_015494155.1 Deltaproteobacteria bacterium
CAGTGGGCCTAGAAGACAGAGAAAGGCTTATAGAGATAGTCACCCCCATTGTAAAGTCTATAAAATCGCACTCCGATCGTGTGTTGAAGGTCCACTTTCACCTACCCCCAGGCCGATCATTTGTAAGATTGTGGAAGTTAAACAAGTTTGGAGACGATATAAGCGGGTTTAGAAAGACAGTTGTGGAGGTACTCCAGACTGGAAGGCCTGTCTATGGTATAGAGGCAGGGCGAGCCGGGCTGGCAGTAAGAGGGGTTGCACCCATATTTTGGGGTGAGGACACAAAAAGGCCTGTGGGAAGTGTTGAGGTCATCACCTCTCTAAATAGCGTTGCCAAGAGGATCTCTAAGATCAGTGGAGAGAAAAACGCCATCTATGGCATCTTAAAGGTAAAGACCACTGCCTCTGCCTTTGACACAAAGGGCCAAATTGGACGCTTCTCAACACTCCTTCCCCCTCCCAAGGGTGTTGGAAAGGGGCTCGTCGATCTCTCGTTACTGGAAAATGGGATAAAAAGGCCTGTTATAAAGGAGGTGGGAAATCTCCTCATCACTGCGTCCCCTTTAAAGGATTATAAAGGAGAGGGGATCGGGGTCTATGTGAGGTTCATTGATATTACAGGTATTAAAAACAGGATACACAGTGCCGTAAAAGGAGCACTGCTCACCTCCATACTCGGCCTTCTCCTGGCCATTGGAATCATATTCGTTGTGGTGAGAGTGAGTCTTTCACGGCCTCTGGAGCAGGCCCTTGGTGCCATGAATGAGATAAGTTCAGGCAAGATGGACAGGGTCTTGCCAGTTGAAGGGGCAAGCGAGATAAGGGACCTCATGACCAGTGCCAACTCCGTAATATACAGTGTGGGGAATAGTATGATCACCCTGAAGACCCAGTCTCAGACCATGGGTGTTATCTCCAAGAACCTCAAAGAGGCAGGCGACATCCTCGATAGCGGTGGCAAGGAACTGGATCAGAAGGCTGCTCAGGTGGCAGAAAGTGCGCGAAAGGCCTCTAGCGAGCTTGAACGGGTGGCAAAATCCACAGAGGAGATGGCAACGGCCACATCTGAGATCGCCCAAAATGTTGTGGAGACTGCAAGGGTGACAAATCTCGCCCAGGACAAGGCGAATATCGCCAATGAAGTAATCAACCGACTGGGGGAGAGCTCTAGGAAGATCGGTGAGGTCACCCAGGTGATCAACGCCATTGCAGAACAGACCAATCTCCTGGCCCTAAACGCCACCATAGAGGCGGCCCGGGCAGGGGAGGCAGGCAAAGGATTTGCAGTGGTGGCCAATGAGGTAAAAGAGCTCGCCGGACAGACTGCAAAATCCACAGAAGATATCACAAAGATGATTGAAACCATCCAGGCCGACACCGAGTCTGCCATCCAGGCCGTAGAGGAGATAACAGAAATAGTGGGCCAGGTGAACGACCTTGCAAATACCATAGCCAGTGCAGCAGAGCAGCAGACCACAACTGTCCAAGACATCAGTGAGAGCGTAAATGATGGGGCTGAGAGCGTAAAAGAGGTGGAGGACCAGGCAGAAGACATGTCGCAGCAGGCCACTGAATTCGCCCAGGTCGCCCACATGGTCATGGGCGTCCAGACGGCTGTCTATGATATAAGTGATGAGATTAAGATCCTGGCAGACACATTCACAGTGAATCAAGAAGTGATCAAGGAATGTGAACAGCTTGTCAGGGAATCAGTCTATCTACAAGGAATCTGTGCCTCTCACCAGCAGTGGCGGCAGAGACTCCTCTGTTCCATACTAGCAGGCCAGGTACCAGATGTAGAAACAGACCCTTCAAAGTGCAGTTTTGGTCAGTGGCTCAACCGTGCCCCAATGCTCACCCCTGAGACAAGAAACCTCGTCTCCCAGATAAAGGAGGCCCACGACCAGATGCACCTTGGGGCAGTGGAGATACAGAAACACATAAGGGATGGAAAGGGGGCACAGGGTGCACTCCTCATATTCGAGGAAAAGATAGTACCCCTTAGCGACCAGGTGATAAAGGGCCTAAAAGAACTAAGGCTCATTATGGAACGACTGGGGCTTTAACCACTGCAATGACACAAAAAAAGGCCATGGCCTCTGGCCATGGCCACTCCTAATTTCTTACCCTTTGCGTACTTAGTTGTTCACTTTTCCATGCACCCTATCTAGCCAGTTTCTCAACATCTCAGCCCACTCTTCGAATGCCTTCTTTGTATGCCCCCATTTTCCTTTGACAGTGGCAGTGTCGTAGGTAGAACCGGTCTTGTGATCCACTACCTCGCCCAGGAGTTCTCCTGTCTCTGAATCGAGAAATTCTGCCTCAATAGAGGCACTACCCACATTTACTGAAGAGCCTGTGGTGACATTGGAGACTAGATTTACTGCCATTCCCACTGGAAGCACCGCCCCCACTGTCCCAAGAGTTGGGTTACTGGGCTCCACATCGGTGATTGCTATCCTAATCCTGAGTACATCTGGCCCAGGTTTATCCACCATTGGATATGCATCGTTTAGGTGTTTTACCAATTCCTGCTCAAAGGCGTCTTCCAGTTCCTTTAAAACAGAAGGCTGGATGCCCTTGGCCTTGGCATCCTCTTTTAGATAAAAGACCACTTTATCCACCATGAGCTTTTTGTATCTGGAAAAATCCACGCCAGGCTTCTTATAGACAAGGTCTGGGCCACCCTCTGGTCCCTTCTGGAGCAGTGAATAGTCCTCTAAGAAGCCGGAAAACTTGGTGGACTTTTGGGCACAGGAGACTATCACGAAAAGTGATAGGACCAATGTCGACACCCAAAAAAGATTCCTGGTCATAGCCCATTACCTCCTCTAAACGTTTTTTTCCACTTATGCGATTTAAATTAGTGGGTCCATGGAGTAAGATTATTTAATTATAGGTGAAAATGTTAGTAGGTGTAAAGTAAAAAAATCCCCCTAGGAGGCCTGATGAAAAACCCGTACGATGTAATAATACTCGCCACTATCAGGACCCTTTTTGTACTCGTCCTGCTATTTCTCTCTTATGTAATTTTGAGGCCTTTCCTATTCATGTGTGCCTGGGGAGTCATTATTGCAATAGGCATTTATCCCCTATTTGATCGTCTCACACAAATCCTTGGGGGGAGGCAGAGGCTAGCGGCAGTCATCATCACTACAGTAGCCCTCTTATTACTCATTGTCCCATCTTATCTCCTAATGGACTCTACCATCGAGACCGTCAACCAGCTTGCACGAGAATTTAAGGCAGGTACCCTCTCCGTCCCACCGCCAAGTGAAACCATAAGGCACTGGCCTGTGGTGGGTGGCACTATCTTCGATGCGTGGCAATTGGCCTCATCCAATCTCGAGGCTGCAATAAAAAAATTCGCCCCCTATATTAAAAGCTATACACCCAGATTCCTCATGGCCATTGCAGGTATTGGCCAGATCGTTTTCTTGACCATTGCATCCGTTGTGATCGCAGGCATACTCTTACCTTATGCAGAACAGGCGCGGGGGATGAGCCACAGGATCTTCTGTTTTCTGGTAGGTGAGGGGGGAGAGCGCTTTTCCGCCATCTCTGTCTCCACCATCAGGAGCGTGGTCCAAGGGGTACTTGGAATCGCTGCCATACAGTCCATTTCAGCAGGGATCGCCATGCTTGCCTTTGGCATCCCAGGGGCAGGCTTTTGGGCCATATTGGTCTTGATGCTAGCAGTAATGCAGCTTCCACCCCTCCTAGTACTCTTGCCCGTGGCCCTTTACGGATTTACCTACCTCTCCACTGTGAAGGCCATCACCTTTTTGGTGCTCTCGGTCTTTATTAGCGCATCTGATACCCTGCTAAAACCGATCTTTCTTGGCCGTGGCACTGAGATCCCCATGCTGGTCATCCTATTGGGCTCTCTAGGGGGGATGATCTCCTTTGGGATAATCGGACTCTTCTTGGGGGCAGTGATCCTGGCAGTGGCCTACCAGACCCTGTTGGCCATGGTAGATGTGGCTAGCACTATGGAATGACGTTTTGCCTCTTCATCTCTTTGACTACAGTGGATACGAATCCGTGGAGTATCTGATCCATGGCACTTGAACGCCTGGTCTTACTTCTGGCAGACCATAGGAGCCGCCCATCTAGGGAATAGAGATTGCTTTCTGCAGTGATGACCTCCACCTTTTTCACAGTGGGTGGGTGATGCACCACCTCGTAGCTCCTTATGTAATACGCATCCCAGCCACGGCGATAGTAAGGAGGAGGGGAATAGATCCCACCAGGGTAGCCCGGTGCATTGACATAACTCCGGCCAGGCTGCACCTCTTCTTCAATCCTTCGATCCACCACACGGGCTACTATGAGATTGGCCACGCCAAGATGGGTCATCTTCTCTCGTACCCGATTTGAGTCCTTTAACTGTTCAAATGTAAAGTATCTATAACTCGTTTCACACCGTACACCGTGTTTGGCCATCTCTTGACAAAAGGCATCTTCAAAGATGCGCCTGTTCACCTCGTCTGGTGTAACCCCAATGACGAACACACTCTTTACAGGCCCACCAGAGAAACCGGGGTCCTTCCAAGTACCACTGATCTTAGTGGAACTGCACGCCCCTAAGAAAATAGAGATTGTGAAAGAGAGTAAGATCATGAAAACATATCTAAGAGCCATGGCGCACCTCCCTTTGACAAGCCTATGATAGTGCCATTTTCTTGTCAATAATTCCATAAAGAGATTGACCGCAAGTAGAATTTAATGCATATTATTAGGAATAATTTTCAATTTTTAATTAATTTTAATACAAATGACCCCTTCATCTACGACAGAGCCAGGAGCTTCGACACCTTCTATTGACCCAGACAGCGTATGGGTCTGTCCAGTGTGTGATCTCATACACGAGCCTGTACACGTTGAACCAGGATATGGGGTGGTCTGTAGGAGGTGTGGCCATACCCTCTATGCACCCAAAAAAGACTCCATCGAAAGGACCATGGCCTACGCCCTAACGGGCCTCCTCCTCTTTATACCGGCAAACTTCCTTCCGGTTATGACCTTAAACATATTGGGGATCGAGGGTACAGGGTCTATTTACGACAGCGTCACTGCATTTTGGGACCAGGGCTATTATTTTGTGGCGATAATTGTGGGTCTCACAAGCCTCGTCTTCCCATTTATCAAACTGTCACTCCTATTTATAATCTCCTTCTGCCTCTTTATAAGGCGCTATCCATCTGATCTTCCAGCATTCATGCGCCTTTGTCACCACTTGGACGAGTGGGCAATGCTAGAGGTCTATATGCTTGGGATCTTAGTGGCCATCATAAAACTCCATCACATGGCCCATATACACTATGATATTGGTTTTATGTGTTTTATAGCACTCATGGTGGTGACCCTGTCGTCGTCTGTAGCCTTGGACGAGCACCTCTTTTGGGAGAGAATAGAAAAGAGGCCTAGGTGAATTGACGATGTCCCCAGGAGAACTGCCCCAACAAAATGACCAGCCCCTTACTGCCCGAAAGGCAGGGCTCATCCTCTGCCTAGACTGCCACAAGGTACTCCCCAAAGAGATGGAGGGAGAGCACTGTCCCAGGTGTGGTGCAAGGGTCTATTCTAGGGTCCCCAACAGCATTGTAAAGACATGGGCATGGGTCATCACTGCTGCAATACTCTTTATTCCTGCCAACCTCCTCCCCATCATGCAGGTGGACTATCTGGGCAGGATAGAGCAGTCCACCATCATGGACGGAATAATCTATTTTTTCCAGGAGGGTTCCTACGGCATTGGCATAGTGATTCTCACTGCGAGCGTACTTGTGCCCTGCTTCAAGATCATTGGAATCGTACTCATATTGCTCTCTGTCCAACTGCACTGGAAGAGCTGGCTTAGACACAAGACCGCCATGTTCCATTTTATAGAGTTCATTGGTAGGTGGTCTATGCTGGATATATTTGTAATAGCCCTGTTACAGGTACTGGTACACTTTGGGAACCTATCGAATATAACAGCGGCACGTGGGGCCACATATTTCACAGGGGTGGTGATAGCCACTATGTTTGCTGCCATTACCTTTGATGTAAGGCTCCTATGGGACGATTAGAAAGGAAAAGGGGGATGGAGAATGAACTCATCTGAAATCAAAAAGAAGCGGGGGGTCTCTCCCATATGGATACTTCCAGCCATTGCGCTCATAATTGGGGCATGGCTCTTGTACAAGGCCATTTCAGAGGCAGGGGTGGAGATCGTCGTCCACTTCAAGAGCGCAGAGGGGATAACCCCTGGCAAGACCAAGGTGATCTATAAGGGCATACCAGTTGGCCTGGTCAAGGATGTAAGGGTGGACCCAGGGGTAGGAAGTGTCAGTGTGATCATAGAGATGGACAAACGCACCAAGGACAAGCTCGTGGAGGACCTGAAGTTCTGGGTAGTACGACCCGAGTTCTCTGCAGGAAAGATCTCTGGCCTGGATACGCTGCTTTCTGGGGTGTATATTGCCGTAAGACCAGGTACATCCAAAAGGCCTGCCAGAGAATTTGTTGGCTTGGAGTCCCCGCCGCCCATAGCAGAGACTGCACCTGGGCTACATATTAAGCTCAAGGCAGACGCCTTGGGATCGATCCGCAGGGGGTCTGGGATCTTCTACAGGAACATACAGATCGGTTCTGTACAAGAGTACAGGCTGACCAAGGACCAAGGCGTTCTCATAAGTGCATACATAGAACCAGAATATGCACCCCTTGTAAAAAAGAATACACGTTTTTACGACACGAGTGGCATAACCGTAAAGGGTAGTCTATCTGGGATCAAGTTTCACATGGAGAGCCTCTCCACCCTTCTCTATGGTGGGGTGGGGCTCTACACCCCAAAAGGAGACGTGACGTCTTCTAAGCCTGCTCAAAATGGGGATGTATTCGTACTCTACAAAGACAGAGACGAGGCTGAGGCATGGGACACCATCCGCATACACATGCCCTCTGCTATGGGATTGAGCGTTGGCTCAAAGCTGGTCTTTAGGGGTGTAGAGATAGGCGCTGTGTCTCAGATGGTATTTGATGAAAAAAAGCGCATAACTGCCTTTGTCCAGATCCAGCCAGAGGCCTCTTTTATCATGCGAGAAGATACAAAGTTCTGGATTGTAAGACCACAGGTCTCCATCAACCGGATCGCCAATCTAGAGACAGTGATAAAGGGGACCTATCTTACTTGCAGGCCTGGCAGTGGTGGATATGCCGATGAATTCACCATACAGCAACAGCCAGAGGTAGTGGAGATCCTAAGGCCTGGTAAGAGATTTATCTTAGTCACAGAGGATGCAGAGTCTCTATCCTTGGGGGCACCGGTCTTCTACAAGAAGATCCAGGTGGGAGAGGTAGTTGGATTTGACCTCACTCCAGATGGCACCAGGGTAAAGGCCCAGATCTTTGTGGAAAAGAAGTATGAGAAACTGGTAAAACGCTCTTCTGTCTTCTGGAAATATGGCGGCATAAGTGTAAAGGTTGGGTGGAATGGTCTAAAGTTTAGGGCAGGTACCATGGCCTCTATCTTGGCCGGTGGTATTGCCTTCATAAATCCCGAAACCAGTGCAGATAAAGACATACCCGCATCAAATGGCACCAAGTTTACACTTTACGACAGCTATTCCAAGGCCGTAGACGAGGTACCCGACCTAAAAGACCGTGGGCTCGTCCTAAGGCTTCGCACCGAAGACCTAGAGGGGATCTCAATGGGCATGCCCATTACCTATAAACACATACAGGTAGGGGAGGTGGCCGGATATGAACTCTCTAAAGATGGCGAAGATGTCTTGTTAGAGGCGGTCATCAAAAAGAAATTCGCCCATCTGGTAGGGCCAGATAGCATCTTCTGGAAGAACTCAGGTATCACTGTGAAGGCAGGTCTTGATGGAATCTCCATAAAGACAGGGCCAGTTAAGGCGATCATGGCAGGTGAAATCGCCTTTATGAACCCAACTGGGCACAAAAAGGCAGGCCCACCAAAGTCGATCTACTCACTCTTCGATAGCTATGAAGAGGCCACACAGGAAGTGCCTGTCCTAAAACCCAGCGGGTTACACGTAAAACTGGTGGCAAAGGACTCCCCAGGGCTCTCGCCAGGTTCCCCTGTCTATTACAAGAGGATAAAGGTGGGAGAGGTCACAGGCCTTGACCTTACAGAGGATGGAAAGGGGGTGGAGATAACCGTCTTCATTGGTGAAAAATATAGGCACCTCCTAAGATCGAACAGCAGGTTCTACAACGTAAGCGGACTCACAGTGGAAGCGGCCCTTGGGGGGGTCAAGGTAAAGAGCACGTCCCTAAAGAGCCTAGTTACAGGTGGGATCGGATTCATCAATCATGGCCAAGACAGCGGACCACCAGCCCAGGAGGGCGCCACCTACACCCTTTATAGCGATTACGAAACGGCCCTTTATGCAGACGAGATCGAAAATGGGATTGATATAATCCTAAAGAGCCCCACACTTGGTTCCATCAAAAAGGGCGCGCCAATCCTCTACAAGCAGATCGTCGTGGGGAGTGTCAGTGGCTATGAACTTGCACCTGATGCAAGCGAAGTCCTGATCCATGCCAACATTAGGGCCCCATATAGCGCCATTGTCTTCGAGGGTACTAGGTTCTGGAATGCAAGCGGTATCCATGTGAGGGCAGGGATCTTTTCAGGAGTCCGGGTGGATACAGAGACCATGGAGACCATCATGACAGGCGGCATTGCCATGGCAACCCCTGAGTCCCCGAAAGAGCGCGGGCCAAGGGCGAAAAATGGCAGTGAATTCACCCTATTTCCCCAGGGAAAGGACGAGTGGAAGAAGTGGAGCCCAAAGATAGACCTTCCTCAGTGACAAGGGGGCTCGACAACAACTACTTTGCCCAGGCGAGGAGGCGCACCCTCCGCCACCGAATGGAGCGCCTCCTAAAGGAGTCTTTTACTGTCCTGGACATTGGAGAGCCTCTCCCAAGTCTTGACTGGACCACCGACGACGCCACCATAGAAGACTTCATGAAATCGCATGGGATAAAGGTGGTGGGGCTTAGGCGGGAGGGATTTGTTTCGGCCTATGCCCAAATGGATGAAGCAGGCGGCGTTGGATTTGAGCGCCATGAGGAGATACCCATTGACATGGTGCTTACCTCCCATGCCCCCATTGGAGATGCCATCATACGATTGAATGAGCACCCCTTTTGCTTTGTCTCCACCATCGGAGGAATAGAGGGGATTCTCACAAAGGCCGATGTCTCAAAACCCCCTGTAAGGATGTGGCTCTTTGGGATGGTCACCATCATCGAGATCTATCTCTCGAGGCTCATCAGCATCCATTTCCCAGGCGACTCCTGGAAGGAACACATATCGGAGGGACGTTTAGAGAAGGCCCGGGCCCTAAAGAAGGAGCGCGAGAGGAGGGGAGAGGAGGTGGCGCTCATCGATTGCCTCCAGGTAGCAGACAAGGCAGGGCTCATCCTGAAGGACAAGGAGCTCAGAAAGGACTTTGACGTCAACTCAAAGAGGGAGGCCAGGGAACTCATCAAACACTTTGAATCCCTTAGAAACAACCTGGCCCATGCCCAGGACATCGTGGCATACAACTGGCCTGCCATCTATAGGATGGCCCTTCGGGTGGACAGAATACTTTCGAGGCTCATCTAGTAGGCGCCAACATCTCTAGTAACAGTTCATTTAGCCCCAAAAGCTTGAGTTCCAGACCGTTCGTCTGGATGATCTCTCTAAGGACCTCAGCGCATTGGGTACAGTATCCTAAGACAATGCTACCGGGATCGAGGGTGGCCAGTTGTTCTCTCTTCAAACAGGCGAGCTCCTCGCGCACATCCAAGGGCAGGAGACCTGCCCCACCTCCCCCTCCACAGCAGACATTGTTTGGGGGTGGATGGCCCAGGGTGACATGCCTTATTCCAGCCATAGAGAGGATCTCCCTTACTGCCGCATATGTGTTGGCCCCCATGTGTGCATTGCACGGGTCAGAGATGACTACAAGGGGCCATTCTTTTAAGCGAGGTCTTGGTTTGAGCCTCCCTTTGACCATGAGATCCCTTATGAGCAAGGGGCTTGAGGTAATTTCATAGGGTGTTTCCACTATCCTCAAGGGCAGTGGGCCAAAGCCTGGCCCCTTGAATGCGTGGAGACAGGAGTCGAGGAGCATGGAGCGGGCGCCCAGGTTCTTGAGGGTCTGGAGCTTCTGAGCGCTTATCTGCTCCTGACCGCTTACCTCTCCTAGCATTGCAGAGAAGTTGGCCTCCTCAAAGCCATAGCTGGGTATGGTCCAACGGGCCTTTGAGATGTTCATGAGATAGGCCAGGGCCAGTATTGAACGCGGGTTGAACTTTAACTCCCTCGAACTTATGAAGACCACGATCTCTGCCCCTTGTTCATCTATTGGAATGGTGAAGTTGTGCCTGCCCACAGTCCGTCTTAGTTCATGTTCTATCCACTTGAGGGTCTTTATCGCCTCAAATGGCATTATGGAGAGCACATTTCCAGAGGTCTTGGCCTTCTCTGAGAATTCCCTTATTTCATCAGGGGCAAACTTACCTCCCTGCCACCTCCTAAGGGCATAGACCAGGGAGGGTATATCGATCTCCATTGGGCAGTGGTGTATGCAGCGGCCACACATGGAACACCTCCATATCCAGGGGGTGTTGAGCGCCTCTTCGTCAAGGCCCATATTCACCATCCATACCAGCCTCTCTGGCCCCATGCCTGTGGCCTTGGACG
>WGBU01000104.1 GCA_015494155.1 Deltaproteobacteria bacterium
TCCTCATGGAGCAAAAGACAACCCTATGGACCACCTCTTTAAAGAGATCGATGTATCTATACACATAGACCCCTCCCATAGACCAGCCCATGAGGATGACTCGCCTCCCCTGTCCTTTGAGGCCCTTAATAAACTCCAAATACTCCTCTATTGGGACATCCAGGATGGACCTTGTGGGATAGAACACTTGGAGGGGAGGCAGGCCTTCAAGGGCAATTACATCGCCCCTAAATCCCCAACCAGGCAAAAAAAGTACACAATCCCCTGTTCCAAAGCCGTCTGCCCGCGGCACACACTCAAAACACATCCTCGAGGCACGACTCCAGTTGGCTGATGCATTCATCTGTATGTAGGGCAGAAAGAGATAACCTCAACCTAGATGTTCCAGGTGGCACCGTGGGGGGCCGGATGGCCCTTAGATAGATGCCTCTCTGCCTCAATTGCCTTGAAATATCCAGACACCTTTGGGCCTCGCCTACGATTACAGGGACGATCTGTGATCTACTACTAGAGAGAATCCCTAGCCTCTCTTTCAAAAAGCGTCTGAGACCTTTGGATATCCTAAAGAGCCTCTCCCTTCTCTCATCGAGCGTCCTTGTGAACGCCAGGGCCTCCATGTCCCATGCCACCACAGGGACAGGAAGGGCAGTGGAAAAAATAAAACTCCTTGCCCTGTTTATAAGGAGGTCCCTCAAGGCCTTAGAAGTGGCACAAAAGGCACCATGACCTCCCAGGGCCTTTCCAAAGGTCCCCATTATGCAGTCAACCGAAGCAGCCTCTTCTCCATCTACGACGCCCCTCCCCCCCTCTCCAAACACTCCAATGGCGTGCGCCTCGTCCACTACCAAGACAAAGCCGTACCTTTTTTTAAGGGCTATGATTTCTCGTATAGGGGCGATGTCCCCCTCCATACTGTAGACACTTTCAACCACTACTACCACCCGCTTAAAGGAGTGGGCCTTTTTACGCAAGATGTCTTCCAAATGATCCAGGTCGTTGTGGTGGAACCTATAGAACTTGGCCTTACTTAGGAGGACACCGTCGATGATGCTTGCATGGCATAGCCTGTCTAAGATGATACAAGTATCACCTTTGGTAGTAAGAGAGGTGACAATGCCGAGATTTGCCTGGTATCCGCTCCCAAAGACCAGTGCAGCCTCGGTGCCCAATAGCTTTACGATCTCTTCTTCAAGGAGATCAAAGAGTTGATTCGCCCCTCCCAACAGGCGGCTTCCACCGCTTCCCATGCCATGGGATGCTAACACACCCATGGTACGCTCAATGAGGGAGGGTTCGTGACTTAGTCCAAGGTAGTCGTTGGAGGAAAAGTCGATATAGCGACATCCGTCTATCTCTATATATGGTCCCTCCCGCCTTTCAAAGGACTCTATGGAACGGAGCCCACCGGATGCCGCTAGCCTATTTAGCTCTTCATCAAACACCTTCTGACTGTCTTGTCTCCGGTTTTTCCTTTATATTCTGGACCAACTGGGAGATCTGAAGGCCAAGGGAGACACACTGTTTACCTTCCATGCATGCCTGGGCATCCTGGTCCTCCAGATAAGTATCGAGCCTTTTTCCACCCTTTTCCAAGTGCACCACCCAGGCCTTCTTCTCTTCGTCATACTCCACATACACGTCTATGGCGCACTGGCCGATATCTGGATAGATCTCCTGGATCTTTCTACACAGTTCTTGCTTATCCATGGAGGGCCTCCTTTTTTTCTTTCATGCTATATGAATAGAGGCCCAACTGTCAACATGCTAACCAGCGCTGGGTGGACGCACTGGCTTTGGCACTATCATCACAAATCGCTTATTTGCCTCTTCCAATAAGGCCTCAACTTCTTTGGCCTCGTCCTCTTGGAAATTATTCCTGAGCTCCCTTATGTAGATATCAAGGAGCTCTTTGAGGTCTTCCAGCCCCTCCTTTGAGAGCTTTTTAATGGAGACATTTGCCCCCCTGGCAAGACGCCTCTCAATAGACTCCTTAGTGAAGTTGAACTCGGGATAGAGGCACTGGTAGATGACACCGCCAGTCATTCCAGCACAGATCCATGGGCCTGGGTCGCCCAACACCACTGCCCTTCCACCAGTCATATATTCGAAGGCAAAGCCCTTGAGATGAGCCCGTGTAGCGATATTGCCCATGCTGTCGTCCACTGGCCCAGTAATTCTGGCACCAAATATCACATCGGCACCAGACATCCTCACACACGCCCTCGAGTCTGAATAATTTTGTACGATGAGCGTCCCACTGATGGCACCATAGGCAAAGCTCTTCCCAGTGGAGCCATCCACCTTTTTACCTAGTATATTCCTTCCCTTGAGGATACAGAGGAGCCCGCCAAAACTGCCCTTGGAGGCACCGTCTTGAGCACCACCATTCACCACTGCATCGATATTTCTCACATTGAATGCACAGAGGCCATTTCCGGGCACAGACCTATTGAGACGCAA
>WGBU01000105.1 GCA_015494155.1 Deltaproteobacteria bacterium
ACACCCCAGTTGGGCAAAAACCCCAAGAATGTCCCCTGCTGCGCCAGGGATATCTCTCTCAGGCTGAATGTCCCATAGACAAAGACTGCGGCCAAGAGAGACAGTCCAAATGGGACCTCGTATGATATTAGCTGCGCAGTGCTCCTCAGACCACCCAGCACCGAATATTTGTTGTTTGAGCCCCAGCCACCTACAACAATTCCATACACTGCCATGGAGCCCAGGGCTACGATGTAGAGGAATCCTACGTTTACGTCTGCCACTTGGAGGAGGATCTCCTTTCCGCCAATGACTATCTTGTCGCCAAAGGGCAAGACTGCGTAGGCTGAAAAGGCAGGGAGTGCAAAGAGGATTGGCCCCAGGGCAAACATGATCTTTTTTGCCCGTTCTGGCACGATATCTTCTTTAGTGAAGAGCTTTATACCGTCTGCAAGGGGTTGGAACAGTCCGAATGGCCCTGCAATATTGGGCCCCAGCCTGTCCTGAATGAGTGCCGACCCCCTCCTCTCAACCCAGGTCATGATAGTGGCAATGATGAGGGTCCATGTCCATATGAAAACGACTTTTATAATGGCTATTCCCCAGCCTTCCATAATCGTCTCCCTATCTGTCTAGTTCCCCTGCTATGATGTTGAGTGAACTCAGACACGCAATCAGGTCTGCGATCATCTCCCCTTTAACCAATTCAGGAAATGCCTGATACACCATGTAGCATGGGGGCCTAATCTTAATCCTGTAAGGTTTATCCGACCCATCACCCTTTATATAAAACCCGAGCTCTCCATTGGGCGACTCAATGGCGTGATATACCTCGCCCTCTGGTGCCTTTAGTATCTTTGGTACATTGGCCATGAGAGGTGCGTCCTTGGGCATCTCCTTGTAGAGCTTCAAGGCCTGATCAATGATCTTGATGGACTCGTGCATCTCTATCATACGCACCATGTAACGGTCGAACACATCGCCATGTTTTCCCACTGGTACGTCAAATTCAAACTTGTCGTACAACAGGTAGGGTTCGTCCTTCCTGAGGTCGCGTTTGACTCCACATGCCCTGAGACATGGCCCTGTGAATCCCCAGTTTAGGGCATCTTCTGGGGAAAAGGCAGTAGTGCCGATGGTCCTGTCCATCCAAATACGGTTGTGGGTGAGTAGCTTGTCTGTCTCGTCTATTGCCTTAAAGAGGTTTGGCTTGAGCTCGTCCCACCGTTCGAAAAAGTCCTCTGGGAGATCGGCCTCCACCCCTCCAATCCTTCCAAAGGTATTGGTGAGCCTCGCCCCATTATACCATTCGAAGATCTCGTAGATCTCTTCACGCTGGATGAATAGATAAAAAAATGGGGTGAATGCACCGAGATCCACCCCTAGGATACCCACACAGACGATGTGGTCTGAGATCCTTGCCAGCTCCTTCATAATGACCCTTATGAGCTGGGCCTTCTCTGGGACCTCAATACCCATCAATTTCTCCACTGCCATCTCATAGGCAATGTTATTGGCAATGGCAGAGCAATAGTTGAGCCTGTCAGTTATGGGGATGAATTGGTGAAAGGTGAGGTGCTCCCCTAGTTTTTCAACACCCCTGTGGAGATAGCCAATTTCTGGATCTGCGTTGATGATCGTCTCTCCGTCTGTCTCTGCAATAACCCTCAAGGTACCGTGCATTGCAGGATGCGACGGACCTATGTTGATCTTTACATGTTCGCCTGGTCCTTGCACACCTTCCTCCTCGAGGTCTTAATCCTCATAAATCAGATGGCGCTCCTCGCCACGCCCTTCAAGTGGATAGTCCTTGCGTAGCGGATGGGCCCCGAAATCCTCCCACATCAGGAGCCTCCTAAGGTCAGGGTGCCCCTTGAATCTTATGCCAAACATGTCGTAAACCTCGCGTTCAGGCCAGGTCGCAGCCTTCCAGATGGTTGTAACCGTGGGCACCACTAGGTCCTCTTCTGGTACGCGTACCTTTACCATCATCCTCCGATTGTTTTCCAATGATAGAAGCAGGTAGATTACCTCAAAGCGTGGCGGGAGCTCTGCCTTCTTGGCACCGTCGTCCTCCGGTTCCTCCTCTGCCTCTGCCTTCTTTTTGGCCTTCTTTTTGGGCTTTTCGTAGAGTGCCTTATTGTCCACGCCAATGACGTCGCTAAGAAAATCCATCTTCAATTCTGGGTCATCTCTCAGTGCCTTTAGGCAGTTCACGACCCTGTTCTTGGGCACCTCGGCGACAATGTCGCCCCTAAATTCTGAAATGGCCACAAGATCGGACCCCAGACACGCCTCGATCTGCTGTTTTAGACTCATAGCTCACACGCCCCCTGACCCAATTCCAGCCCCCTGGTCTTTTTATAGAGGGGATGGTCTTTTTCGATCTTTTCAATGATCTTGAGGAGGGCATAGATAAGGCCCTCTGGCCTTGGAGGGCAGCCAGGCACATACACATCCACTGGTATCACGCTATCTATCCCCTGTTGTGTGGAGTAGGTCCTGAAGACCCCACCGCTACAGGCACACGCACCCATGGCAATAACCCACTTAGGCTCTGCCATCTGGTCGTAGATACGCCTCAAGATGGGGACCATCTTCTTGGTAATAGTACCTGCCTCAATAAGGACATCCGCCTGTCTTGGAGAAAAGCTGGGCCTTTCTGCCCCAAACCTGGCCATGTCGTAACCCGATGCCAGAGCCGCCATCATCTCAATACCACAACAGGCAGTTCCATAAGGTAGTGGCCAGGGAGACCTCTTCCTGCCCCAGTTGATGAGTTGCTCCAGCTTGGTCAAGATCCAGCCAGGGCCGCTGTAGGCTTCTATACTCATGACATCTCTCCTAGTCCCAGTCTATGGCCCGCTTTTCTATGGCATAGAGGAGGCCGGCAAGGAGCACTGCCACAAATACGAAGATCTCAAGGAATCCTCCCCATCCCAACTGGGCCAAATCTTTAAATTTTGCAGCAATGGGATAGATCAAGACTGTCTCTAGATCGAAGACGAGAAACAAGACTCCAACTAGAAAATACTTTACTGAATACCTCTTGGCACTGGGATCGAGTAACGGGACACCACATTCATAGGTAGTGGCTTTTCTGGGCTTGGGCCTGAACGGGCCTAAAAGGTGCGAAATAAGGAGCATGCCAAGGATTGCCAAAAGCGACATGCCCAAATACATGACGATGGTCTCAAAGCCACTCATCATGCCCTATCCTCCCTTCAGCAGCCTAAAGACTGCCAGAAACCCACTGAATCACCATTCAGTTTGCGGGCAAAAAAATTTTTTGTACAGGCCTGCCTCCTCAACTCCCACGGGCAACAAAGTTGCCCAAAAACTGGGAAAATTTCTAATATAAATAGAATGGCATGTCAAGGTACAAAATGAATAATTGTTCATAAAAAAAATCCCTTGACTTTTTTCGCATTCTGGATATTATAAATGATAATCATTCTTACAAAAGAAAGAGGTGCACAATTGAAAAAGAGAATTGTCCGCATGACACACCAGAGGGAGATAATCCTGGAAGAGCTGAGACAACTAAAGACTCATCCTACAGCAGATGAGCTATACGATATAGTGAAAAAGAGGCTGCCCAGGATCAGTTTGGCAACCGTTTACAGAAACCTCGACGTCTTGGCAGATCTGGGGATGATCCAGAGAATAGAGGTATCTGGCCGTCAGAAGCGCTTTGACGGCAACCCAGAACCTCACCACCATATAAGGTGTCTCGTATGTGGAAGGGTTGCCGATGTAGAGATGGACAATCCACCCCAGATCAATTTTAGCTCCCTCCACACTCACGGATTTAAGGTCCTTGGATTTAGACTAGAGTTTGAGGGGGTGTGCCCTGAGTGTAGTTTTACACAAAAAGATTCCCAACCACCGCCAGAAAACTTACAATAGTCGTTAGGACAAACCCAAAAAGGCGACTTCAATCGTACGGCTAGATGCCGTGATTTTAATTACAATAGGTTATCAAAAAGTAATAAAGGAGGTGACAAGTCATGGCCTGTTCAAAGGGGAAAAAATCGAAGTGTTCCACTGCCCTTACAGATGAGCAGAAAAAGATTTTGAAAGTCTTGAGTGAATCGGAAGGCCCCTTGGCGTCAAAAGAGATAGCAGAAAAGACGGGCCTTACCAGCAACCAAGTGAGTTGTAGGCTTAGGGCCCTCAAAAACAAGGGTTTTGTAGAGAGCCCTGAGCGTTGCAAATATGTGGCGACGAGCGAAGGCACGTCTGCCCTCCAGTCATAAATATTATATTATTCAAAAGGAGAAAAATAGAGATGAAAAGCCTAAAAGGGACCCAGACAGAGAAGAACCTGTTGACTGCCTTTTGTGGGGAGTCTCAGGCGAGAAATCGTTATGACTACTTTGCCAAACAGGCAAAGAAAGAGGGCTATGTACTGGTCTCTAAGATATTTGAGGAGACAGCACTCCAGGAAAAGGAACACGCCAAGAGGATCTTCAAGTTCCTTGAAGGGGGTGAGGTAGAGGTAAAGGCCTCATTTCCAGCGGGCAAGATCGGTACCACCCTTGAGAATCTAGAGGCCGCAGCCCAGGGTGAAAATTATGAACACAGCACCATGTATCCAGAATTTGCGCGCATTGCGAGAGAAGAAGGGTTTGAAGAGATAGCTACATGCCTTGAGGCCATTGCCGTGGCAGAAAAATTACATGAAAAACGGTACCGTGCCCTAGCACAGAAGGTAAAGGAAGGTACTATGTTTAAAAAAGACGGTACCATCACCTGGCGCTGCCTCAATTGTGGATATGTACACGAAGGCACTGAACCTCCAGAAAAGTGCCCTGCTTGTGCACACCCAAGGGCCTACTTCGAACCCATCTGTGAGAACTGGTAGAGAATAAAACAAACCCAAAATAAAAGGAGGAGAGAAAAATGTGTAATCTTGTCACTAAGCCAGCACCAGATTTTACTGCTACGGCAGTAATGCCAGACAATAGCTTCAAGGAAGACTTTACGCTGTCTTCCTACAAGGGTAAATACGTATGTCTTTTCTTCTACCCCCTGGATTTTACCTTTGTCTGCCCATCTGAAATCCTTGCCTTTGACAAACGACTCCAGGAGTTCAAGGACAAAAACTGTGAGGTGATCGGGGTCTCTGTGGACTCACACTTCACCCACCTTGCTTGGAAAAACACGCCAGTAGAAAAGGGTGGAATCGGGAATGTCCAATATCCACTGGTGGCAGACCTTTCAAAGAAGATCTCGCTCTCCTATGGGGTTCTCCTAGAGGACGTGGGAGTCGCCTTGAGGGGCCTCTTCCTCATAGACAAGGAGGGCATCATCAGGCATCAGTTGGTAAACGACCTACCACTTGGTCGGAGTGTTGATGAAGCGCTTCGCATCCTCGAGGCCATCCAGTTCCACGAACAACATGGTGAGGTCTGCCCAGCCAACTGGAAACCTGGTGAAGAGGCCATGAAACCAACTCCAGAAGGGGTTGCCGAGTACCTGAAAAAACATGCCAAATAGATAAGATGGTAAACTCGGGGGCGCATATTGCCCCCTCTTCAAAATCATAATAGATGGAGGGAGAAAAAATGGGGAAGAAACTTTCAATCTTTGTAGTGGCCCTAACTCTAATAGCTGCCACATCCATGGCCGCTGAAATGGGCAAGTTCAAAGAGACCCAATTCAAAAAGCCTAGTTCCTGCTCAGGCTGTCACAAAGAGATTTACAAGGAGTGGCAGGAGAGCATGATGGCCAAGTCCTTTACACATGCGTGGGACCAGGCAGAGTATTACAAACTGGCCCTGCCCCACTCTGAGCAACTGGATAAGGTGGCAGGGGTAAAGGCGGGCTGCATTGGGTGTCATAGCCCACTGGCCTTTTTGACAGGTGACATTCCCCCAAAGCCTGCTGATGAAAACAGCAGGGCAAACGAGGGCGTAAGTTGCGAAATCTGTCACTACATTACAGGCTCCACAGAAAAGGAGCCCTTCAATTTTAGCTTTGTAATAGAGCCTGGAAGGACCAAATACGGAAATAGGAAGGATGCCAAAAGCCCTGCACACAAGACTGCATACTCCCAGTTCATGCGCACACCAGAATTCTGTGCCACCTGCCACGACGAGCAGTCTCCCTACGGTGCATGGGTTAAGTCCACCTATAGGGAGTGGAAGGCAGGCCCCTACGCCAAGGAAGGTACTAGGTGCCAAGATTGTCATATGCATTACTCTGAAGGGAAGAGCGCTTCCATGGGTAAAAAGCGGGACGACATAGCACACCACGTATTCCATGGCTCCCACTCAAAGACCAAGCTAAAGGGCGCTGTCGACATCGCCCTCTACGCCAACAAAGAAGAACTCAGGCCTGGCGACAAATTGAAGCTAAAGGCAGTGCTCTTCAATGGAAAGGTGGGACACATGATCCCCAGTGGTTCTTCAGAGGAGAGGATGCTGTGGCTAGAGGTATGGGCCATCGATGCCAATGGAAAGAGCTATCTCTTAAAGGTGGACAAGAAGGGATTCCCAGGAGAAGAGTACACCATATCAGACCCCAATGCCATTGAATACCAGGCAATGGGTGAGATCATGAAACTGAAGGACTACAAGGGTCTTAAGAGGGATGGAGACGTACCCGCAGGCTCGCGCATCTTCAGGAAACCCTTCTTTGACCCAAAGGGCAGGATGACCATCTGTCAATGGTACACCAAGGACAACACCAAGGTGGACTACAGGATCGGGCCAAGAGAGACCAAGATCGAGACATATACATGGAGGATCCCAGAGGGTGTGGCCAAAGGTGAACTCACCATCAAGGCAAACCTACTCTACAGCCAGGTACCCAGTTCTGTAGGCAAGTTCCTGGGTCTGCCCGAAGATGAATATGCACCAATCCTGGTCAATTCTGGGACTATGGTCGTGAAGATAGAAGACTAAAAAAACATTAAAATTCGGAGGATTAAAAAGATGGCAAAGAGACTAGAGGTATATAGATGCAACAAGTGTGGCAATATCGTAGAGGTACTTTTTGGTGGAGTGGGGCAGCTCGTCTGCTGTGGCGAGCCCATGGAACTCCTTAAGGAAAACACGGTTGATGCAGCCAAGGAAAAGCATGTCCCAGTTATAGAAAAGATAGAAGGTGGATATAAAGTAAAGGTGGGGAGTGTGGCACACCCCATGGAGGAGAAACACTATATACAGTGGATCGAACTCATTGCCGACGACGTCTCCCATATTGCCTTTTTGAAACCTGGCATGGCTCCAGAGGCTACCTTCAAAACAGATGCCCAGAAGGTCAGTGCACGGGAATATTGCAACCTGCACGGACTCTGGAAGGAGGGATAATAATGATGACTGAACGCATTGAAAAGGCACTCAATGAACAGATGAACGCAGAGATGTACTCTGCCTACCTCTATCTCTCCATGGCATCATATTTCGAATCGAAGGGGCTCGAGGGCTGTGCAAACTGGATGAAGGCACAGACCCAGGAAGAGCTAATACACGCAATAAAATTCTACAACTTCATTGTAGAGCGTGGGGGGCGTGCAGTGATGGCAGAGATCAAGGCCCCACCCAGTGAATGGGAGTCTCCACTCAGGGTCTTTGAACACGCCCTGGAGCATGAGCAACTAGTGACTTCTCTGATCAACAAGCTCATGGAGCTTGCCATAGAGGAGAAGGACCATGCTACCCAGATCTTTCTCCAGTGGTTCGTAACAGAACAGGTGGAGGAAGAGGCAAGTGCAGGTGCCGTAGTGGACAAGATGCGTCTGGCAGGAGAGACATCGGGTGGGGTATTCATGGTGGACCGTGAGCTTGCCCAGAGGCAGCTTCCCATCCCAATGCCCCAGGAATAACCAATCAATTTAAACAAGGAGGACCTAAAGATGCAAAAATACAAGTGTCAGGTATGTGGGTATATTTATGATCCAAAAGACGGTGATGAATCGAGTGGTGTTGCCCCAGGCACACCCTTCGAGGACCTTCCAGACGACTGGGTCTGCCCAGTATGTGGTGCCACCAAAGATCAATTTGAACCCACTGACGACTGATGTAACAGGAGGCAGATATGCAGACCTACGAGATAAAAAAGGACATACACTGGGTAGGGGCTGTGGATTGGGGTGTCCGTGACTTTCACGGATACTCCACGTACCAGGGCTCTACCTACAATGCATTCCTGATGTTCGATGAAAAGACTGTCTTGTTCGACACAGTCAAAAAGGACTTTAAGAGCGATCTCGTCCACAGGATCAGGTCCCTAACAGACCCAGAAAAGATAGACTACATTGTGGTCAACCACGTGGAGATGGACCACAGTGGTGCACTGCCGGAGATCGTGGACCTGGTGAAACCAGAGAAGATCATCTGTTCCCCTATGGGCGAGAAGAACCTCAAGGCCCATTTTCATCGGGAAGACTGGCCCTATCATGTAGTGAAGACCGGAGACTCCATTTCCACTGGGAAGAGGACGATCCAGTTCATAGAGACCAGGATGCTCCACTGGCCAGACAGCATGTTCTCCTACATTCCCGAGGAAAAGCTACTCATATCGAGCGATGCCTTTGGTCAGCACCTGGCAACCAGTGAGCGGTTTGACGATGAGGTGAATGAGACAGTCCTCATGTACCAGGCGCAAAAATACTACGCCAACATCATCACCCTCTATTCGCCACAGGTGAGAAAGCTCCTCCAATCTGTCATGGACATGGGGATCGAGATAGACATGATTGCCCCAGACCATGGGGTCATATGGCGTAAGGACCCAATGAAGATCATCAAGGCCTATGAAAACTGGTCACACCACAGGGGGAGCAAAAAGGCACTGGTGATCTACGACACCATGTGGCACTCAACGGAGATGATGGCCAAGGCCGTGGCAGATGGTATTGAGTCGCAGGGAGTGAGCGTCCAACTCTTGGATCTCGCAGTAAACCACAGGAGCGATGTCATGACAGAGGTGATCGATGCCAAGGGCATCTGCCTGGGCTCTCCCACCCTGAACAACGGCCTGCTACCACGTATGGCTGGATTCCTCATGTATATGAAGGGGCTTAGGCCAACCAACAAATATGGTGCAGCCTTTGGCTCATATGGCTGGAGCGGTGAGTCTGTAAAGCTCCTCAATAAGGCAATGGAAGAGATGAAGTTCGATATCATCCACGAGGGCGTAAGGGTAAAATACGTGCCAGACCATGAGGCCCTCAAGGCCTGTAGAGAACTAGGCGTCAAGATGGGCTGTATGGTAAAGGAAGGCTGCGAAAGGGAGTAGTGGAGCAATGAAGATAAACGTAGATAGAAATGTCATTGAACTCATGCCAGAGACACCCCAGGAAGAGGCAAGCCTCGACGTCCTGTGGAAGGTGGTGATTGACTGCTATGGAGAAAATAAGAAGATCGTGCCCATGGGGAACTACATCCCAGGTCAGGACAAGGTGGCCAGATTCTACATAGAGGGTGTGCCTGGGGGCAAGACTACATACTCTGAGCACAAGGCCGATTCAGATTGCACATACTACTGTGCAATATGTAATAAATACATAAATCTCAAGGCAGGTGAACCGATACCATATTGCTGCGGCAAGGAAATGGAACCCATTGACTAGCCAAAATCCTATTTATCATAAGGATAAGACCGGAGGGCTTCGTGCCCTCCGGGCCCGCTTAAGATTAGCCCTGACACTGCCATGGGCAAAAGTGGCCCAGGAACTAAAACAGGTCTCACCACCCAAGACGCTCATCTCCCCCCTCAGGACATTTTTCATGGACGGAGATGAACTCATAAGGTGGCGGAGCATCAGTGCCTTTGGCCTGGTGGTCTCCTGGATTGCAGAAGAGGACATGGAAGAGGCCAGGATCGTCATGCGTCAGCTCATGTGGACCCTAAATGACGAGTCTGGCGGCATCGGCTGGGGTAGCCCTGAGGCCATGGGAGAGTCCATGGCACTCAACCCGACACTCTGTTCTGAATATGGAAAGATCCTCCTATCTTATATCTGGGAAGAGGGGAATTTCCTTGAATACGATGCCCTGCGAGTGGGGGCACTTTGGGGTATAATGCGTTCATGCCATAAGCAGAGAGAGATCATGAATGGCCTTGGTGCCACAGACCTCCTAAGACCATATCTCGACGATCCCGACATCATGGCAGTGGCCCTAAGTGCAATGGCCCTAAGAGCCTTGGGTCATGACCAAGAGGTAGCCGACATGGTGGCCAAGAGGGGGCTTAAAGGAAGACACATCAGGATCTATATGGACGGGGACTTCCAGGAGATAAGGCTCCTCTAGTGGCACCTATTGGATTAAACTGTTTTTCTTCCTATTCTCATATTATAAGTCTCACCCCACCAAGCTCTTCGATACTATAGGGGAAGCGGTCTCCTGGGGAGCCGATAAACATGAAATTTATTGGAATATTCCACTCTTTTGACAGCTTTCTTATGAGCTCAGGGCCGAACTTTCCCTTTAACTTCACAAATTCTATATCAATCTCAGGGTATTCTCGGTTCAAAAACTCTAGATCCCTTTCAAGCTTTTCGATCACTGCCTTGTCTTCTTCCGATGCCACATGGACTATCTTTATCTTCCTCGTATGTTCATTGTTCTTTATATAGAGCAGGACCTTATTGAGATTGGCGAGATTGTCTCCCCTTGTAAAAAAGACGAATTCCTGTGACTGTATCTTGTCTATAGTCTCCAGGATCTTCTTGTCTATGGCATTGACCAATTTCAATATCGGCACAAAGATGATCTCTATAAAGTGTAATAATCCATCCAACAGCATGATCCTGTTCAACATAATCCAGATGAATACGATGGTGGGGAGAAAGTACTCTGCAAATATTGCAATGTTGTAGGGCTGGCCTGGCGGGGGCTCTTTTATGATATTACCAAAAAGGGCTACCAGTACTGCAATTATGGCCAGAAAGACCGAGCCCCAGCTCGCCCTTTCTGGCCTTGGAAGCCTACTCCTCTTTATCTTGAGCAGGATGTTACCCATGGCAAATAGTCCCATGACGGACAAAAAGGAGATCGTATAGACCCCGGCAAGCACCTCTACCTCGCCATGTGTAATGAATAATATGGACGCACAGAGTAGGAAAAACAGTATGATTATGCGGTATGAACTGCCGCGCCTGTTCTTTTTGAGTAAAAAGGCGGGGAAGATCCTGTCTAGCGTTATGCGCTCCACCAGACCTGTCACACCCACGTACGATGTGAGGACCGCACCGCTTAACACAAGGGCTGCATCTAACGAGATCAAGGTGGCTACTTTGCCCCCTCCTGTAAGTTCTCCCATATAGGAAAGGAGGTCTGCTTCGTGAGATTTCACCTCTGGAATAGGCATTACTGCTAGCGCCAGAAAGGCCATGAGGGGATTAAAGATACTCACTATAATCCACATGTTGCGCAGGGTCTTGGGGAATACGCCAGGCTGTTGTTCTTCGACGAAGTTGGCAGAACTCTCAAAGCCAGAAATCCCAAGCATGGCAGCTGAAAAGCCCCAGAAAATCGCCTTTCCAATGTTTCCATGGGGGACAGGTAGGTGAAAGTTGAACCACAATGTCTCAAGGCCATGTTGAAACAGATAAAAGATAGTGGCCGATGCCAAAATGATAAGAGACAAAATGTGGAACACAAAGATGGCTGCCGCCACTGCCGCCGATTCACCGATACCAATGATGGTGAGGATCATAAATACCGAAAGCACTCCAATGGTGGCTGGGACCACCTCTATCGCAGGGATGATGCTGTGAAGATAGTGCATGGCCTCAGATGCAGATATCACAGCAGTCGCCATGTAAGACAAGAGGGTGAGGGTAGCTGCAAGGGAGGCAATGGATTTGCTCGTAGTATTCAAAAGTGCATTATATGCACCGCCATTTAAGGGTAGCGCCCCTACCACCTCGCCATAGATCTTCCTAAAGAGATATAGCACAAAGGCCACTATCAGTAGGGATACCCATGCGTACTGTCCAGCCGCAATGATTGAAAGGGCAGAGACGTAGAGGACTGAGGAGGTGATGTCGTTGCCACAGATGGCTGTGGCAAAAAACTCGGAGAGTTTTTTCTTCTTGCGCTGTTTCCCAGTACCCATCTTGTTTATAGTAAATGCCCCTATCAAACAACCATAAAAAGGTCTATACTTTAACATCAAAAAAGAGGGTGACAATATAACCCATCAATTCTTTTTTAGAAAATTTCCTATAAGGAGTCTGGATAAATGCCTGGTAAAACACCTATAAGTGACGTCCCCTCCTCAGTAGAGGCCATCAAGGAGTCCTTTAAGAAAAACCTATATGAAATTGTGGGTAAACCTATGATAACGGCCACCCCCCACGACCTCTACCTCGCCCTTGCCTATACGGTGAGGAGCCTGCTCCTTGAAAACTTCATACGCTCCATTGAGACCTATCTCAAAAAGGACGTCAGGACGGTGGCCTACTTTTCTGCAGAGTTCCTTCTTGGGCCTCACCTTGCCAATAATATGCTAAACCTTGGGGTGACACACCAAGTGGAACAGGCCATGAAGGAGCTTGGTTTAGACCTGTGGGAACTGGTGGACCTAGAAGAAGAACCAGGCCTTGGAAATGGTGGGCTCGGGCGACTTGCCGCATGCTTTCTAGACTCCCTGGCTACACTCAAGATCCCTGCCATTGGCTATGGACTCAGATATGAACATGGTATGTTCGAGCAGAGGATAGAAGATGGATGGCAGGTGGAATACTCGGACAACTGGCTACACTTTGGTAACCCTTGGGAGTTGTACAGGCCAGAGATTGCCTACGATGTGAAGTTCCAGGGCTATACCCAGCACTATGTGGACGAAAAGGGGCGCTTCAGGGTCCGCTGGGTCCCTGGCATGGTGGTAAGGGGCATCGCATACGATACCCCAATTGCCGGATACAATGTGCCCAATTGCGTGCTTTTGAGGCTCTGGAAGGCAGAGGCCCCTCAAAGTTTTGATTACCAGAATTTTAATCGCGGAGACTTCTACGGGGCTGTAGAACAGAAGGTGGTAGCAGAAAATATCACAAAGGTCCTCTACCCCAACGATACGACCATGGCGGGTAAGCAACTACGTCTGGAACAACAATACTTTTTGGTATCGTGTTCCATGCAAGATCTCATACACAACCATCTGGTCCGGAAAAAGGTGGATCTCACAGAACTCCACAGACACGTGGCAGCCCAGCTCAATGACACACATCCATCCCTTGCGATACCAGAGCTCATGCGCATCCTTGTAGATGAATATCTCATCCCGTGGGATCCTGCATGGGAGGTGACAAGGCAGATATTTTCCTATACCAATCACACACTCTTACCAGAGGCCCTGGAAAAATGGCCACTTCCCATGTTCCAGCAACTGCTCCCCAGGCACCTCGAGATCATCTACGAGATAAACAAACGATTCTTAGACCAGGTTCGCTTCAGATATCCCATGGACAATGCCCGTTTAGCAAGGATGTCTTTAATAGACGAATCAGACCAGAAATATGTGCGCATGGCAAACCTCGCCTGTGTAGGTAGCCATAAGATAAACGGTGTCTCTAGGCTACACACCCAATTACTAAAGGACCTAGTGCTCAAAGACTGCCACGAATTCTGGCCTGACAAGATCTTGTCCATCACAAATGGGGTTACCCCCAGAAGGTGGATCGGTGTGAGCAACCCAGAGCTCTCTGCCCTGATTACAGAGGCCATTGGGGAAGGCTGGCTCATGGACATGGAACAACTTAGGGCACTCGAGCCCTTTGCAGAAGACAGTGAATTTAGAAAAAGGTGGCGCAATGTCTCAAAGCACCACAAGGAAAAGGTGGCACGCCTTGCAAAGGAGAACTTCAATTGGACCATAGACCCTGAGTCCATGTTCGATGTACAGGTAAAACGCATCCATGAGTACAAGAGGCAACACCTCAACGTGCTCCACGTTATCACACTCTATTGGCGGTTAAAAAATGGAATGGACGCCCAGATGGTGCCTAGGACATTTGTATTTGGTGGAAAGGCGGCCCCTGGCTATTTTATGGCCAAGCTCATTATAAAATTCATCAATTCAGTGGCTGAAGTAGTGAACACAGACCCAGACACCAAAGGGAAACTAAGGGTAATCTTCAGACCCAACTACAACGTAAAGATCGGGCAGATCATCTATCCCATGGCGGACCTGTCTGAGCAGATATCCCTGGCCGGTAAAGAGGCATCGGGTACTGGTAACATGAAGTTCGCCATGAACGGGGCCTTGACCATAGGGACCCTCGATGGGGCAAATGTGGAGATAAGGGAAGAGGTTGGAGAGGAGAACTTCTTTAGCTTTGGCCTCACAGCAGAGGAGGTTCTCCGCACCAAGGAAGAGGGCTACGACCCCATGGCCTATCTCGCAAAGAATGATGAATTAAAGGCGGTGATCGCCCTCGTGGAGTCTGGACACTTTTCACATGGCGATACCGATCTCTTTAGGCCACTTGTAGATTCCCTAAAATATCATGACGAGTATATGCTCTTTGCAGACTATGAATCTTATGTGAGTTGTCAGGAAAGGGTAAATCTCGCCTATGGCGACATAGAAGAATGGACCAAAAAGTCAATCCTAACCGTCTCTAGGATGGCGAGATTCTCATCGGACAGGGCAATTCAAGAATATTGTAACAAAATCTGGGACGTACAACCTGTGGAAGTTACATAACTTATAAGTAAGGCTCATGCCTTGCATGATTAAAACTTAGACAATATTTTCGTATGGATCTTAGCAATTATAGCTAAAATCCATACGAAGAAAAAATAATTTATCTAAAAGTTAAGGATTGATATCTTCTACCAGCTGAAGCATCTTTTTTATGTCGTTCTCATCTGGATGCCCCTTAGCAGCTTCTGCATCTGCCAGCCAATCCGGCGGATTGGGCATATTACGGGCCTCTTCGACAACTTCTTGAGGAACCTCTCCCTGGCAGTGATAAATGCCCATTATTCGGCCTTTCTTTGCAAGATCTTCGGCTTTTTTCATAGCCTTTTTCACCTCGTCAGAATTGACTTGGGCCCCATGAGTTGCAAATAAAAATACCTCATGGTCTTCGGATATCTTTTTTAAATATTCTTGGGCGTCCGGATCTGGTTCACCATCCTTAATCCAGAAACCAATTGCGATAAAACTGTAATCTTTGGGGTCTGGAGCCTCTTTCACTGGGAAAATTTCCTTTTTTTCTGGCAGAAAATCATATAAGGCTTGTGCTAATTTTTTTGTATTCCCTGTCCTCGACGAATAAACTACCAAGCTCCTCATTTTTACCTCCTTTTGTGGAAAAATTCTCTCTTAATAATATATATTATAGTATTACACATATAAACCATATTGCCCAAAAACTATAGATCAAAATTTTTAAAAGACTTCTTTAAATTAAAAGATAAAATCCAACGTTAAAATTTGCAAGATAAAAAAAGAAATTGGTTTTTCCTTAGAAAGAATTTCATAAAAAGAAAAATTACCATTATATCAGTTAGTTAGCATTGACTAGAAACAAAAAAATTTCTTTAAAATGCACTTTATTTAGATCAAATATTAGAAGACCTTTAAATATACCTGTATCACATCGTTAACTGGCACGCTTTGGACCATACTGACCCATCTTATTGATGGACCTCTAATAAATTACAACATTTATAAACTTTCTATCTATTTTATTTTTAACTATATTAATATTTATTATTTTTTTCTTATGGTTGGCCTTTTAAAATTCCTATTTTAGGAATAGCTATAAAATTTTACCTCTCTATCCCAATCAAATAAAAGAGGGGATTTATTTGGCAGCCGTCCAGATTAGGCCCTACTTTTACTTTTAAACGTAACTATAACATTAATAGATTATCATCTTTTTATTTAATATTATTTAAAATCAATATTTCTTGCCAATTTATAATATAATAAAAGAGCATACATGACAAAATAAAAAGTATAAGACCGCAAAGTATATCCATCATCAAGCTTGGCTTAAAACTATTAGTTTCTATCTCTCTTTCTATATGCACATAATGTATTAAAGAGAATAAACCAAGCAGCACACCCAATCCAATTAAAACTACACCAAAAAGGTTTGAAAGTGTGAGTGACGAAGAGGCGCTTGAATCCAGCATTTTCACCTTCATCCATAAAAAAAGGGAGAATTTTTCAATTAAGAAACCAAAAGCCATTATTGAAACTGAAGTGCGAATCCAGGCGAGAAAGGTCCTTTCATTTGCTAAATGAGTCCTCCTATCACCTTTATGGCTTTCGATCTCTTTGGTATTTAGATTTTTATATCGTCTATAAAAAAACATACCACTATTACC
>WGBU01000106.1 GCA_015494155.1 Deltaproteobacteria bacterium
CATGGCGAGATCTCTGTACCAGAATTCAGGGAACTTACTGGGGGGCTTTCTAGAAAATATCTCATCCCACTCTTGGAGTACTTTGACAAAGAGAGGATTACCATAAGGATTGGAGACAAGAGACAACTCAGGACCAAATGACCTTTACCTATACGTTTGAACTCGTCCCAGCAAGGGCATCCCGTGGAAGGGCACTTGACGAGATACTGAAATTCGCAAAGGAGGCTGCCCGTGACGGGGTACTCTCTGCCCTCTCCATAACGGACAATGCTGGAGGTCACCCTGCCCTCTCGCCCACGGCATTGGGAAGAGAGATCAAGGACCTGGGCATTACGCCAATCATACACTTTTCCTGTAAGGACAAGAACCGTAACCTCATTGAAAGCCAGCTCTTCGAGCTTGACCGCCACGGCCTTCGCCACCTCCTCGTGCTCACAGGAGATTATCCCCGCTATGGCTACAACGGCATCCCAAAGCCTGTGTTCGACATAGATTCTGTCGTAGTCCTTCAGATGATAACACAGATGAAGGCCGGCTATTCTCTAGACCCTAGGGCACCATGTGGGGGCACGAGGCTTCCACCCATGCACTTTCACCCAGGTTGTGTAGTGAGCCCATTCAAGGTGCTAGAGGGTGAACTCATGGGACAGTATATAAAATTAAAGAGGAAGATAGAGTCAGGTGCCCAGTATGTGATCACCCAGATGGGTTATGACGCCAGGAAGTTCCAGGAATTGATCTTCTTCCTGCGTGATGAAGGGTTGGAGGTCCCCGTATTTGGTACGGTCTTCCTACCTACACCTGCCCTTGCCAGGGCTATCCACAAGGGGGTAGTGCCTGGATGCACCATACCAGACGATCTCCTCCCACGGATGGAATCGTGGCAACAGGGGGCGGCAAAGCGCGAAAGGCTCAGATTTGGGGCACGACTCATGGCGATATTAAAGGGTCTTGGCTATAGCGGTGCACACATAAGCGGGCCTGGGCTAGAGCACAGCGATGTCCAGTGGATGATAGAACATGCCGAGAAGATTGGGGAGAGGTGGTGGGATTTTCTGGGAGAATTCCTGTTTCCTGGTCATCGCCAGCACTTTCTTTACGAAAAGGATGAAAAGACCGGACTAAACTCTAGAAAAAGGGCGATACACACAAAACAGGCCCTTGGGTTCTTGGACTACCTTTCTTACAGGTTTAGCCTCTTGTGTCATGAGGCCTTTTTTGAAGAGGGCAAAGGGCTTTATGGCCCAGCAAGTGCTGCATTCAGGGGGCTTTCCAGGGCAGGGCTTCAGGGGTTCTTGACCTTCTTGGAAGAGGCCATAAAGGGGCCGTTATATGGGTGTCAGATGTGCGGCAATTGTGTGTTGAGCGAATTTGCATTTTTGTGCCCTCAGTCCCAGTGTGCCAAGGCTCTATTGAATGGCCCCTGCGGCGGGAGCAATCAAGGGTGGTGTGAGGTATGGCCTGGGAAAAGGCGTTGTTTTTATGTGCGCATATTCGAGAGGCTAAGTGCATTGGGCCAAGAGTGTGAATTCATGTCTAGGGCCATTCCCCCTAGGGATTGGGAGGAGTGGAAGTCTTCTAGCTGGCAGAAGGTCTTTTCCAAAAAAAAGAGTTGACAAAGTGCCTCCACGGTTTCACATAATGGGTTTGGAAATGTCATAACAAAATAAGGAAGGGCCGAGATGCTACAGAAGGTTATTCCATCTAGAAGAACTCAAAATATCGAATACGCCATAAGAGATATTGTGGTAGAGGCGGAGAAGCGCAAGGCCCGCGGCGGTGATCTCATCTATCTTAACATTGGAGATCCGGTACTATTCGACTTTCGGACTCCACCCCACCTCATTGAGGCCACCTACAAGGCGATGTTGGACCACCACACGGGCTATTCCGCAAGCGAAGGGGTGGACGTGGCCGTAAAGGCCATAAGGGAAGATGCAAGAAAAAAAGGGGTGGAACCCTTTGAGATACTCATTACTACTGGGGCAAGTGAGGCCATCGACTTTGCACTTTCATCCCTGGTCAACCATGGTGAGAATGTCCTGGTCCCATCACCTGGATACCCGCTCTACAATGCACTCCTTTCAAGACTTATAGGCGAGGCGCGACCCTACAGGTTAGCAGAGGAAAAGAACTGGGAGCCAGACCTGGACCATATGGCGTCTCAGATCGATGAACATACACGCGCCATAGTAGTGATCAATCCAAACAACCCCACAGGGGCAGTTTATACTGAGGAGACCTTGAGGGGGATTATAGCATTGGCACGGAAACACAACCTGGTTGTGCTCTGTGACGAGATATATGAAAAGCTCATCCTGAATGGTCAGCCACACATCAGCCTTGCTGCCCTCGACAAGGAACTTCCTGTGGTGACCTTTAACGGGCTCTCCAAGTGCTATCTCGCACCAGGCTTCCGCATCGGTTGGGCGGTTGTAAGTGGTGCACCAGAGCTAGTGGAGGACTACACAGAGGCCATGAGAAAGCTTGCCAGGGCAAGGCTTTGTGCAAGCCATCCAAAACAGTTCGCCATCCCAGTGGCACTCAATGGCAACCAGGTGCATGTGGAGGAGACCATAGAGAAACTCAGGAGGCGAAGAGACCTCACTGTGGAGCGGCTAAATGCAATCCCTGGCATTTCGTGCCAGATCCCCAATGGCGCCTTTTACGCATTTCCCAAACTGGAGATCGAGTGTAACGACAAGGATTGGGTAAAGGCCCTCATAAGGGAGACTGGTGTTGTAGTAGTACACGGAAGCGGCTTTGGTACACTCCCTGAGACACCACACTTCAGGATCGTATTCCTGCCTCCAGAGGATGTACTCAACGAGGCCTACGATAGACTCGAGCGTTTCATGAAGAAATACGCCTGATTCCAACCAATGTCTGCTTATCTCGAGGGACGTGGCACAAAATTCAGGGCAACCGAACTAGGTGTTCGTGATCGGCCTCATAACAGGAAGATTATAGCACATCCAGATGGATTGCCTGACTTATAGCAGCGAGAAGGAACGGAGCACCTCTGCAAGCTTGGGGTCCTGCTTTGCAAGCTTCTTGAGCGCATCGATTAGACGGTGAAGCTTGTCTGTGTCCTGTTCTAGCTTTTTCACCTTGTCCTCAAAAGGCCGAATCATTGTGCGCCGGTCCCATATAGCAAATCCAATGGCCACCGCCACTATGGCCGCAAACGCCCCGACTATGGCCATCATGAGGTTTATTACCATCTC
>WGBU01000107.1 GCA_015494155.1 Deltaproteobacteria bacterium
AATGTGTATCCCTGTGGTTGCTATAAAGAATGAGTCGCCCTGTTCCTCTTTTTTCATCATGCGCTCTAGAGGATGCTCTTTTTTTTCTGCCTCCTCTTCATTTCGAATCAAGTTCATGATCTCTTCCCTATGTTGCCTCCAAAATGTTCCTCTTATCTCTATTGTGCCTGCTGGAAAGTCGTCCTTTGTCCTCTGGCATGCAGGACAGACGGCCTTGGGTATGTCTGCTACCAAGGCAAGTGGGATTGTCTCTTCTTTTGGCCAAGTCCATCTTCCGTCCATAAAGACAAGTCCACAGACTTTACATGTGGTGTTCTCAGGCCACTTTTCTCTGTCCATGTAAGGATCGTGTACTTTTTCCTGGATCAAACGGTCTGCCCTTCCATGCTGGCTTTTGTACATAGGCAACTCCTTGTAAAGTTTTGGTATTCTAATTTCATGGTAGGCACTGGTGCACAAAGGTCAAGGGATTCCTTGTAGACCGATCAACTGGAAGAGACTTACTGCCAAAGGTCAGATCATAGGCGCCTTCTCTGGAGCCCCACGAGCAAGCATGTCTTCATAAGCTTTCAGGATGTCCGACCTTGTGAGAATCCCGCTATAGGTCTTTTGGTTGTCTCTAGAAGAGAGAACGACCACTTCATCTACATTTTCACTTGCCATGCGCTTTAGGGCAGTGCTCAAGGGCTCCCAGGAATAGACGATGGGGCGTTGTTCCACGAGGTCACCCGCGTGAAGTGATTCCTTTAGTCCATACTTAGATACGATCTTTCTCACTTTTATGGCAGGGACTATCCCTATAAACTCCCCAGACTTGTTCATTACAGGGAAGGCCGAGTGTTGATACATAGACATGTATTCAATGAGTTTTGGGATGCTAGTAGTGGCCAAGACCGGCTGGGGCTGTGTCTTTTTGAAGCGCCTTAGGGCCTCATGGACAGTAAGCTTTCCCAATACCCCTATGAGGAAATCCCCATGGTGGATGGGGGTGTCAAAGCGGGTGGTGATCTGCTTTTCATAGAGCCCCACCCTGCCCCTGAATAGAAACGCCAGTGTAGAGACCCAGACGGCTGGCAGGAGGAGCCCGTAGCCACCAGTCATCTCACTTACCATGATCACTGTAGAGAACGGTGTGCTTGCCGCTGCTGCAAAAAAGCCCGCCATGCCCACTATGCAATATGCCTCTGGAACTGGGACAAAGCCTGGAAAGTAATTGTGGAGTATAATACCCACTGCACCACCTAGGGCGCCGCCAATCACAACGCTCGGGCCAAATACGCCCCCGCTTCCACCAGAGGCGATGCTGAATGCAGTGGTGAAACTCTTGGCTACTGCCACAGAGAGAAGGAGGGTGAGGCCACACTTTCCCAAAAAGGCATTTTGGAGCACGCCGTAACCAGTGTAAATGGACTCTGGTATGAAGTAACCTATGATACCTGTAAGCAATCCTCCTATGGCAGGTTTGAGCGCCGGTGTAACTGGTAGTTTGAGAAAGGTGTCTCGCACTGCATAAAATAGCCTGGAATAGAGGTTTGCCCCTGTGGCAACCACTATTGCCAGGGCAGTATATGGTAGGATCTCCTTGGCATGTGAGAAGGTAAAGGTGTCTGGGGTATAGAAGAGGCTACCAAAGCCAAAAAACATGGAAAATACACAGTAGGCCACTACCGATGTAATGGCGGAGGGTACAAGGAGTTCATACTCCATGTCTATGTCTCTATAGAGTATCTCTGCCGCAAAGATGGCACCAGCTAAGGGCGCGTGGAATATGGAACCAATACCAGCGCTTAGTCCTGCCATCATGAGGAGACGCCTCTCCTCTTGTGTGAGAGAGAGTGCTTGGGCCAGTATGGAGCCAAAGCCTGCACCAATCTGTGCGATGGGCCCTTCACGGCCACCTGAGCCCCCAGAGCCTATGGTGATGGCAGAGGCGATGGTCTTAACTATGGGGATCCTTGCCCTTATGATGCCGTTTTTAAAATGGTATGCCTCTACAGCGGCGTCTGTTCCATGCCCTTCTGCCTCAGGTGCAAAGGTATAGACCAGCCAGCCCGAGATGATCCCCCCAAGTGCAGGGACTAGGACCAGTGCCCACCTGGTAAATGGTGTATGGGTTGGGGGGAACAGGGAATGTTCCCCCAGGGGGCCTTCAGGCCTGTAGCCTGCTAGAAAGTCGAGAAAACCGGTGTGTGCCAAGTCGAGGGCACAGTAGAATAGTACAGACCCAAGGCCAGCAATTATCCCGGTTGGGATGGCAAGCAACAAGACGCGCCTATACTGTAACCACCGTTTTACATTCAAGGAATATTTAAAAATCCTCTTAAATGACCCAATCAATGGGCAAATGGCCTCCTGCCACGATATCTAAATCGTATGATGACCTATGGGAGAAGGTATTTCAATAAAAAAAGATTAAATTCTTATTTGAGAATTAAATTAAAGAAATTTGTTGGCGGGTTCGATATTCTTTGTGAGAAAATTTATTTTGAGGTGGACCATGGAATTTTTTCGCAGTCTCTTAACACTCAACATCAAAAAGAGGGTCATCCTGAGCCAACTGGTCATTCTCTTCTTGGTATTGCTCAATGTGTTCAATACCTATCGAGATGCCCATTACTTAAAGGGTGAATATAAGTCAACAGAGAGGCTAGTAAAGGCGGTGGATGCAATGAACCAGTTCTCTGGGACCATTAAGAGCGATCTTCAGCTAATAATGGAGATATTTGCGGCCTCTGACCAGAATGAGTTAGATGATATCTGGAAGGACCATGAAAAAAACGTGACCCATGTCCAAAAGAGCGCAAGGTCCCTCATAGACTCCTCTGTGCTGGGAAAGCGATTGAAAGGGTCTGCTAAAGAGTTGTTGAACACATACAAGGGGCAGTTCCTACCCCTTATGGCCAGGGCCAAGGAACTGGCTGAAAAGATGCTGCGTCAGGAGATCAGTGAAAAGACCTATCGCGAGAGGATGAATCAACTGGACGACGAGACCGATGCCCTGGGTGCCACCCTACTCTCACAGATTGGCCACCTGGAAAAGGGGATATGGGAAGTTTTGGGGAATCTACAGGGAGAGTTTCGTGGTACACTGGACAGACACCTAATGAATGTAGGCGTGATCGGTCTTCTCTGTGTAGTGGCAATCCTTTTTATAGGAGCGCTCCTCTTGATATCAGTTGTGAGACCAATAAACCAGATGAAAGGCCTCTTAAAGGACATAGCCTTTGGTGAGGGGGACCTTACGCGGCTTCTCCCTGTAAGGGCGCAGCCATGTTCTCAGATAATGGAGTGTGGTGATCCAAAGTGTCCCTCTTATGGCAAAGAGACCCAGTGTTGGAATGAGTCTGGTAGTTTCTCCGACATAGTCCATTGTCCCAAGATAAAGACAGGAGAATATGAAA
>WGBU01000108.1 GCA_015494155.1 Deltaproteobacteria bacterium
GGGAGGGCACAGCCCCCTTGCACAGAGGAGAGACCATCTTTGACTATGTATTGGAGCCACCAGACAAGGTATCTACTTATTTGAAGATAGCCGCCGCCAGCAGAAGCCCCATGCCAGGATCACTCACCTTCAGATACCCAAAAGGCCAGCATCAAAAATACAAGATGTGTGGCTACCGTGTCACGGTCCCGGGCTTGGACAAACCCGGTGTCCTCCTGAAGGGCCAGCCTGTTAGGGAAACACAGGGTGAATTTTCGATACTCAATAGAGAACTTGCCATTGAAAAACAGGCGCTCAAAAATCTCAAGGTCTCCCACGAGATACTAAAATCCGTACTCAATAGCCTTGAGGCCATAGTCTATGTTGCTGACATGGAGACATATGAGATCATCTTCATCAACGACTACTGTAAGCGTCTGCTTGGTGACATAACTGGTAAGATATGTTGGCAGACACTCCAGTCTGGCCAGAGTGGACCATGTCCCTTTTGCACCAATAAATACTTGCTTAAAGAGGATGGACAACCAGGGAACCCTTATTTTTGGGAGTTTCAAAATACAGTAACTGGACGCTGGTATTACATCATCGATAGGGCCATAAGATGGGTGGACGGCAGAATCGTAAGACTCGAGGTAGCCACTGACATCACCCAAAAGAAAGAGATGGAGTTGGCTATAAAAGAGGCAAAAGAACAGTGGGAACACACATTTAATGCAATAGACCTCTCCATTACCATTCTGGATACCCATAAGAGGATTCTAATGGCGAACAAGGGGGCAGAGCGTTTATTCAAAGCCTCTTCCAAAGAAATTCTAGAGAAGCGGTGCCAGGAGTTGTTCGCGCCCAAGGGTATAAAGTGCCATAGCTGCCCAGCAGAGGATGCATTTATAGAGAAAAGGCCTATTAGACGACAGGTCACATCGGAAGACGGACGCACTATCTTTGACATACATATTTCTCCCATCTTGGATGAGGAGGGGCAGGTCAAGGGTATTGTCCATATTGCAGAAGACATTACAGAAAAGAAGATCATAGAACGAAAGCTCCAACACTCTCAAAAGCTAGAGGCCATAGGCACCTTGGCAGGAGGGATTGCCCACGACTTCAATAACATCCTTATGCCAATCCTTGGTTACACGGAGATCTCGTTAAATATGGTCTCACCAGAGGACAAGCTGGCTTCTAACCTTCAAATGATAAGGAATTCTGCCCTCCGTGCCAAGGAGCTCATCCAGCAGATCCTGACATTCAGTAGGGCACAGGAGCAGGAACGGAAGCCCACTTATCCGCAACAGGTGATCAAAGAAACGCTAAAGATGATACGCTCCATCCTGCCGAAGAACATCGAGATTGAACAAGATATTAGTACAGACTGTTCGCAGATCCTGGCTACCCCAACCCATCTTCAACAGATCCTGATGAACCTCTGCACCAATGCCTACCAGGCCATACAGCCCAATGGAGGTGTCTTGGCCATTAAGTTGAAAGAGGTAGAGATGACAGAGGATGATCCAAAGGTGGCTGCTGGTGAACTGGCACCTGGCAGGTACGTCATGTTAGAGGTAAGCGATACTGGTTGTGGTATGGATCAGGAGACCATACAAAAGATATTTGAACCATACTTTACCACCAAGGCCAGTGAAGGGGGTACGGGGCTTGGGCTTTCAATGGTCATGGGTATTATAAAAGGTTATGGTGGAACTGTCACAGTGTATAGCGAACCAGGCAAAGGGAGCACATTTAGGTGTTATATACCAGTCTATAATGAAGAGAGAGAGCCTAGGCCAAAACAGAATGACGAGACCTATCCTCGTGCAACAGGTACGGCCCAACGCCTCCTCATAGTGGACGACGAAGGTGCCATACTAGAGATGTTAAAGGAGGGCCTAACAGGGCTAGGTTACCAGGTAACTGCGTTTAGCACACCTGATGGGGCACTGAGTCGCTTTAAAGAGGCACCCCATCTCTTTGATCTTGTCATCACAGACCTCTCCATGCCCAAAATGACAGGGCTTGAACTCATAAAAGAGATCCACGCCACGAGATCCAATATACCTGTGATACTCTGTACAGGTTTTAGTGAATTGATAAACAAAGAGTCCATTGAAGGACTTAGAATAGATGCATACCTGCAGAAGCCGACGACACCCTTTCAATTGGCAAGGACCATTTCTCACGTACTCAATAAAGGCTAAAGAGGAAGCTGCGCGGCTTAGATCAAAAGACCAGGCTCAGGGTCTTCTGTGCTGCATCTGCTACATCGGTGAGTCCCTGGGGCAGGATCCCCAGATAGATCACTGCGAGCGCAGCAGCAATCAGTATCACTGCAGTTGATACACTGACCCCAGGTATAGAGATTTCCCTCACCGGGTCTTTCATATAGAGCATATAGACTACCCGGAGGTAATAATATGCACCAATCACACTGGTGAGGATACCAAGGGCCGCAAGGAGTAGATAGCCGCTCCTTATTGCAGCAGCAAAGACGTAGAATTTACCGATAAAGCCGGCTGTTGGCGGTAGCCCCGCCATGGCCACCAGGAAGAGACTTATGAGAAAGCTCAGTCCAGGATATTTGTAGCCAAGTCCCCTGTAATCCTCGAGGGTCTGTGCGTGTCTCTCTTGGCCATCAAGGCAATAGATGACCCCAAAGGCCCCTATGTTCATGATAGTATAGGCAAAGAGATAGAATAAGACCCCCATCCTGCCCATATCATTTGATGCAAGGATGCCGAGGGTCATGTAGCCTGCATGGGCAATGGAGGAATAGGCCAACATCCTCTTCACATTCCTCTGATTTACTGCGATCAAATTACCAAAGAACATTGTGAGAAGGGATATCCACCACAATATGGGCTTCCAGTAGGCACCAAGGGCACCTAAGAGGGCATTGGCATAGAATTCAGGTTGCCCACTCAGGCTCAAAACTGGGCCAAACCCCACTGCCATAACCTTAATAAACACCCCTATGGCAGCAGCCTTTACCGCTGTGGCCATAAAGCCTGTTACTACTGAGGGGCTTCCCTCATACACATCTGGTGCCCACATGTGAAATGGCACCATGGAGATCTTAAACATCAGTCCCACCATGATCATTGCCAAGGCCACGAGCACCATTGGGTGTTGAAAGGGTGCCCTGGCAAGTACTGATGAGATCTTAGTGAGGTTGATCTCACCTGTGAAACCATAAATGAGCACTATGCCAAAGAGTAGAAATGCTGAGCCAAAGCTTCCAATGAGGAAATATTTGAGCGATCCCTCAAGGGACAGTCTATCGTCCCTCAAGAAGGCTGCCAGACAGTAGATCCCAAGGGACATGATCTCTAAGGTGATGAAAATCATCAAGAGGTCCACTGCCTGTACAAAGGCAATGGTCCCATAGACCGCAAAGGCCAGGAGCAAGAAGTATTCGGTCCTATAGATCTTGTTGTTTTTTAGATATCCAATACTCAGGATGGATGCCATGATCCCTGCCATCAAGACTACTGCCACCAAAAAGGCCGAAAACTTTTCCATGGAAAAGGCGCCCATAAAGACTACTTCATCCAGGTTCCACTCCTTATTACACACGTGCCCGAGGGCCAAGGCCATGGCTATGGTAGTGAGCCAGCCAATTGTGGATAGCCTCCTCTCAGGGCTTTTACCCTTGTAAAAGATCTCTACAAAGAGGAGTACAAGGCCGCTCAACAACATGATCACCTGTGCGCCACAAATGGACCACAGTTTTGCCAGACTGAAACTATATTGAAGATCCATAACTTACTCCTCGCTGTGCTCCAGATTGGATTTATGCCCATGATAGCCAACAGGCACCCTGGGATGCATCTCATTTGAGGCCGCCATGGTCTTACAAGGCACCTTCACCTGAGAGATAAATGTGTCCACAGAGGTGTGCATCTTGCCCAAAAAGAAGTTAGGAAAGAGACCAATCCAGAATATGAGCACCACAAGAGGGGCCAAGTAGGCAAACTCCCTGAGGTTCAGATCTGGGAGATGGAGGTTTTTGGGATTGGTCACCTTACCATAAAATACCCTCTGTACCATCCACAACATATATACAGCGCCAAGGACCACACCAGTGGCTGCGAGTACTGCCGCTGCCTTGTTGGCTTTAAACGCCCCCAGGAGTATGAGAAACTCACCTATAAACCCATTGGTGGTGGGAAATCCTATGGATGACAGGGTGACAATGAGAAATATTGTGGAGTAGAGCGGCATTACCTTGGCAATCCCACCATATTCACTAATGAGCCTTGTGTGCCTCCTCTCATACACTACCCCAACCAGCAAGAAGAGGGCGCCAGTGGAGATGCCGTGGTTGATCATCTGGAGTATACTACCCTCCACTCCCTGCTTTGTGAGTACATAGAGACCCAACATGCAGTATCCAAGGTGTGATACAGACGAATAGGCCACAAGCTTCTTTATGTCTGGTTGGACCATGGCCACCAGGGCACCATAGATAATACCAATGATAGAAAGTGCTATGATGGTAGGTGTGAAAAAGGCAGAACCCTGGGGAAAGAGCGGCATAGCAAATCTCAAAAATCCGTAGGTTCCCATCTTAAGTAAGATACCAGCAAGTATCACAGAACCCGCTGTAGGTGCCTCCACGTGTGCATCTGGCAACCATGTGTGGAGTGGGAACATGGGTACCTTTATGGCAAAGGCCAGGGCAAAGGCGGCAAAGAATAGGATCTCATATAGACGGGGGAGGTGTGTGTTGTAGAGCTCTAGCAGGTTAAATGTGAGGGTACCACTTTGTTCGTAGTGGAACCAGATGAGCCCGATGAGACAGACGAGCATGAGCAGGGACCCAACGGCAGTGTATAAAAAGAATTTTATGGCCGCATATATGCGCCTCTCGCCACCCCATACGCCTATTATGAGGTACATAGGGATGAGCATGAGCTCCCAGAAGATATAGAATAGAAAGAGATCCAAGGCCAAAAAGGTACCTATCATGGCGGTCTCTAACACCAAGAGCGCCACCATGAACTCCTTGACCCTCTTTTCTATTGCCCTCCAGGTAGAGAGGATGGTCACAGGGGTAATAAAGGTGGTAAGTAATACCAACCAGAAACTTAGTCCATCTATGCCTAGGAAGTAGTGTACACCCAGCCTAGAGATCCAGGGCTTAAATTCCACCATCTGAAAGCCCGCCTTGCCAGGATCAAACATGGCATAGATCCTGAGAGAGACGAGAAAGACCAGAATACTCGTGACCAAGGCGATCCACCGGATGACATTCTTACCACCCTCCCCTTTTTGGGGAATGAATAGGATGGGTAAGACACCTAGGAGTGGAAGAAACGTCGTGTATGTAAGTATTAAGCTATCCATAATCTACCTCAGAACCTTAGCAAGTACCAAAGTATTCCCACCAGACCCAGGAGCATGAAGGCACCATAGGTCTGCACCTGACCGTTTTGAACCCTGCTAAACACGTATGCGCCACGTTGGGTGAGCCAGGCAGGCCCATTAACACCAATTCCATCAATGATGATTACGTCGATTATCTTCCAGAAGAAGATGGCCAGATAATATGTTGGCCACACGAAGATCCTAAAGTATATCTCATCCACATAGTACTTGTTGTAGATGAGGTCGTAATAGACTGCATACTGCTCTCTCAAACGTGCTGGAAGCTCTGGGAACCTCCGTATGTAGACATGGAAAGCGAGCAGAACGCCAATTATTGCCACTACCACAGATGTGGTCATGAGGGCTATCTCCATCCCGTGTCCATATTCCACCCGTGGAATTGTAGCCACAATCTCCTGCGAATGTTCAAATACTGGTTCAAGGAAGTGCTCTAAATAGTTCGGAACGCCACCAAGGGCATGGCCAATGAGTGGTGAGATCCCAAGCCAACCACCACAGAAAGAGAGTGCGGCGAGTATCATAAGAGGTACTGTCATGAAGTATGGGGACTCGTGGAGGTGGTGCTTCTGTTCTTCTGTGCCCCTAAACTCCCCATGGAAGGTAAGGAAGATGAGCCTAAACATATAGAAGGCAGTTACAGCGGCACCAAGGGTCCCCATAAACCAGATGATCTTTCCAGACACTGGATAGTAGGGGAAGTTGAAGGCCTTCCACAATATTTCATCCTTACTGAAAAAGCCTGCAAATGGTGGAATGCCAGCAATGGCTATTGTCGCCACTAACATGGTGATATAGGTAATGGGCATCTTCTTTGCTAGGCCACCCATGTGCCTCATATCTTGGTCCCCGCCCATGGCGTGGATCACAGAGCCAGAACAGAGGAACAGACATGCCTTAAAGAAGGCGTGAGTCATTAGGTGGAAGATCCCTGCCCAATATGCCGTGACTCCCACGCCGATAAACATGTAGCCTAGCTGGCTCACTGTGGAGTATGCGAGCACCTTTTTTATGTCGTTTTGTAAGATACCAATTGTAGCTGCGAATAGGGCAGTGGCTGCCGCAATATAGGCCACCACAAGACATGCAGTAGGGGCAAGGGTGTATAGGATATTAGAGCGCGCCACCATGTAGACACCGGCTGTAACCATGGTGGCTGCGTGGATGAGAGCCGAGACAGGGGTGGGGCCTGCCATGGCATCTGGCAACCAGACATAGAGTGGGATCTGTGCCGATTTTCCGGTTGCGCCCACAAAGAGGAGCAGACATATGGCTACAAGTACTGGGGCATTGAGCGCCAGGTGTCCATGTTCATACATCTCAAACGCCTTGGGAAAGACATCGAGGTAGGAAAGGGAACCAAAGGTCCAGAACATCAGGAACATGCCCAGGGCAAACCCGAAGTCACCTATCCTATTCACTATAAATGCCTTCTTACCTGCATCTGCATTTTCATTGCCTTCATACCAGAATCCTATGAGGAGATAGGAGGCGAGTCCAACTCCTTCCCAACCTACAAACATCACAAGGTAGTTCGCCCCAAGGACGAGGAGCGACATAAAGAAGACGAACATATTGAGATATGCAAAATAGCGCCAATACGACTCGTCTTCGTGCATATAACCAATACTATAGATATGGATCAGAAAGCCCACTCCTGTGACGATCAGGATCATGACCATAGACAATTGGTCCACGAGAAAGGAGACATCTACTTTAAAGGCCCCTGCCGCCATCCATGTCCAAAGGGTGTCTACCATGATCCGGTCTTCAACTGGACGCCCTATGAGGTCCTTAAAGACAAATAGGGCCGTGACAAAGGCAAGACCCACACTAGTACAACCAACGCAAGAGACAAAACTCTTTCCAAGGCGTTTGCCTAGGATCCCATTCAGCAGAAATCCCAGGAGAGGAAAAAGTGGAATGAAGTATATGTAATGTTCCATGGCGTCTCCTTTCCCCCGTCAAATCAAGTAGACGGCACCATTACCACTTTAAGAGGTTGTATTCTGTAATATCCACGTCTTTGACGTGTCTAAATAGGGCTATCAATATGGCCAACCCCACAGCCACCTCTGCTGCCGCTACAGCAAAGATGAAGAGCACGAGCACCTGCCCTGATAGGTCCACCCTAAAGTGGGCAAACGCTACTAGGCTGAGGTTCACTGCATTGAGCATGAGTTCGATGCACATGAACATGATTAGGGCATTCCTACGGGTGAGGAAGCCAATGGCTCCCAGCCCAAATAATATTGCAGAAAGAATCACATATTCAGTTAGTCCTGCCATTTCGCTACCCCTTTAGGACCTTCTTTTGGCCAAGTAAATGGCCCCAACCATGGCCACAAGTAATAGAATGGAAACCACCTCGAAGTGGATCAGAAACCTGTTGAAAAAGAGCTCTCCCACTGCACTGGGTGCGCCGAAGTCGGCGGTCATCTCACGTGGCTGGAAAAATTCTCCTACACCCTTTAACCCTATTACGAGTAAGGCAATGAGACATGCCCCCAATATTCCACCCATTATCCTATAGGATAGATTTCTCTGGAACTCCTGGAGTCTCTGCCCTGGCGTCATGAGCAACATGATCACGAATACGATGAGTACCAGGATGGAACCTGCATAAATGCTCACCTGGAATATGGCCACAAGTGGTGCATGCAAGTGTAGATAAAGGGCGGCAAGGGCTATGAACACCGTCAATAATCCCAGGGCGCTTGGAAAGGCATCCCTTGCAGATATCATGAACACCCCTGCCCCAAGGGCCATTATGGCAAACACCAAAAAATATGGGTCCATCTTTATCCTTCCTCCACCTTGTTTTTAGGTGCTGCTTTCTTCTCTACACCCTTTTTGGCTGCTGTTGCCTTTTTTGCCGCCCCCTCCTTTTTTGGGGGTTTGACCTTTGGCACCGGCTTTCTCGGGGGCTTTAAGGTCCCCTCCTCCTTTGCCTTCAGAAAATTGTTTAAGAGCCTTTTTTTATCTGCCTGGCAGGCCTCGCGGGTATAGTCTGCCAGTTCATAGCCCTGCCCCAGGACGATGGCCCCTTTAGGGCAGGTCTCCTCACAGAATCCGCAGAAAATGCACCTCAGAAGATCTATCTCAAAGGTCTCACAGTAGGTCTTAGCCGCGTACTTGTCTTCCTCTCCTTCTGGAACCTTGCCCCGTTTTACTGTGATGCACTGAGCAGGACATGCCTTGGCACACATCCCACAGCCAATACATTTTTCCCGTCCCTGTTCGTCCAGGCACAGCATGTGTTCTCCCCTGAAGATAGGGGCGATCTCACGTCTATCCCATGGATATTGCCAACAGGTGGGGACAGTATGTGGTCCTTTTTTGAGGGAGTGCCTAAAATTAAAGGTGAAATGCTTCCATGTAAGCTTTAGCCCCTTTAATATCTCCCAGAGATAAATCCGCTCTGTCAGGGTGTATTCTCTTTTGACAATTGGCTTTGCCATTGGCATTCTCCTAGATGGAAAGCTGTATGCAGAGTGCAGTTATGAAAAGATTGAGCAAGGCCAAGGGGATTAATGCCTTCCAGCCCAGGCCCATTACCTGGTCATACCTAAAGCGTGGTACTGTCCAACGCACCCACACGAAGAGCCACAGGAAGAAGCAGACCTTGAGGAAAAATACCAAAAATGATGCTATACCATAGCTAATGGGCCCCAAGAATTTGCTCATATCAACATATGGAAGATGCCATGAACCAAAGTACAGGGTCACCATCAATGCGGAGAGGGTGTACATATTCACATATTCACCAAAGAGATAGAGACCAAGCCTCATGGAGCCGTACTCCGTGTGGTAACCTGCCACTATCTCACTCTCTGCTTCAGGCAGATCGAAGGGCACCCTGTTAGCCTCGCAGTAGGCGGTTACGATGAATAGGATAAAGCCAAGGGGCTGCTTAAACACACCCCAGTTGGGCAAAAACCCCAAGAATGTCCCCTGCTGCGCCAGGGATATCTCTCTCAGGCTGAATGTCCCATAGACAAAGACTGCGGCCAAGAGAGACAGTCCAAATGGGACCTCGTAAGATATTAGCTGCGCAGTGCTCCGCAGACCACCCAGCACCGAATATTTGTTGTTTGAGCCCCAGCCACCTACAACAATTCCATAAACTGCCATGGAGCCCAGGGCTACGATGTAGAGAAATCCCACGTTTACGTCTGCTACTTGGAGCAGGATCTCCTTTCCGCCAATGACTATCTTGTCGCCAAAGGGCAAGACTGCGTAGGCTGAAAAGGCGGGGAGAGCAAAGAGGACTGGCCCCAGGGCAAACATGATCTTTTTGGCCCGTTCTGGCACGATATCTTCTTTAGTGAATAGCTTTATACCGTCTGCAAGGGGTTGGAACAGTCCGAATGGCCCTGCAATATTGGGCCCCAGCCTGTCCTGAATGAGTGCCGACCCCCTCCTCTCAACCCAGGTCATGATAGTGGCAATGATGAGGGTCCA
>WGBU01000109.1 GCA_015494155.1 Deltaproteobacteria bacterium
CCATGTTAAAAAGGGTGGGGATAGAGGGGGAGGTAGCATTCTGTGGTGGAGTTGCCAGAAACAGGGCAATAGTAGAAGGGCTTTCAAGGGTGCTTAACTGTTCAATAATCGTCCCGGAGAACCCTGAATTTACAGGTGCCCTTGGTGCTGCCCTGTTGGCCCAGTGCTCCAATCCTTCTTAGACAGGCACCTAAATCCTGCAGTTGGCGAGTTTGCCCTTTTATATCGAGGCGCGAGGGGTGAAGGCATATTTTTAGGTATTCCGATTTGCCCCCTTTTGCCGTGCAGGATTTAGGAGGCATTTTAAAGGCATAAAAAAAGCAGCGCCCTTTTTAGGGGGCGCTGCCCAGGAGCAATTAGCCTGGAGGTCTACCAGGACGAAAACCCTACTTCATAAAGGCCCTCCAAAGCTCACCGGTGATACCAGGGCCTCCTGTAACACCGCTTTCAACGGCTGCGTATTCACCGCCTTCGTATACCTTGACCAGGACATATGCACCCATATGACCTACTACCTGGGCTTCTTCACAAGGCCTAAAGGCCGTCTCGCCCTCTTTTTTCCTGAGTATCTCAGCCTCGGCGCCTGAGAAGGGAAGACGTATGAACAAGGCCTCGTGGGATTCGCCTTCGATCCCCAGTTTTAGCACATAACTAGAGAGGAATCCTGCCCCCTCCACGTTTATTACCTGTTCCTGGGGCACAAAGCCCATCTCTGTAATCTCTGGCCTAAGCCCCTCTGGCACATAAAAGTAGAGCTTATCTGACCAGGGGCCGTTTACTACCTGCTTTAGATAATATGTCTCCTTCTCTTCCTGGGTGAGAAATTGCGGGTCAATGCCTTCAAGCTCTTCTCCTCTAACACGACCCTCTGAGGTCATATAGAAGAGTTCTTCTGCATGGTGTCTGCTGAGTTCAAGGACATCACTTGCCTTGGCACCTAGGAAACGCATTCCATTGGCCTCCACAGGCTCGATGTAGTCCACCTCACCGTCCACCACCAGGAAGCCATTGGGGTTCTGGACCTCCATCTTTCCAGTCTCCCTGTTGTAGCGAAGGAGCCTGTTTTCATCCTTGAACCAGGGTGGGGCCCAGGGGGCGTATGCCACGATCTTGTCTGTTGCCCTGTGGGCACCCGGGTCCTTTGTGTAGTCGCCGTGACAGTCATAGCAAGACTGGGCGCCAAGGGCCTTTTCAGCAGGCTGTACCCCGTGGGTATCAGAAAAGTAATGGGCTGCTACAAATATTACTGGGTTCGGGTCTGTCTCACCCTCTGCCTTTAATACCTTTATAAGCGCCTCTTGCATGGCCCTTACGTCTTCGTCCCACCATAGATCCGGGAACCCATCGCCCGTGTGGTCAAACATCACATATCCACTGTCCTTAAGGACTATCTTTGCCACATTTGGATTCTTTGCCCATTCGGGGTCGTTGGGCGGGATGTTCACAAGGTCCATCGGGCTCAATGCAGTGGCAGAGACCCTGGGGAGAAAGTCCTGAATGGCTGCATTCATCTCCCTTATGTATAGGACCTTTGCGCCTCCATAGGCAAGGTCGCTCATGTCATGGTCTGGCTGTGGGTTTGTATCCACCCAGGTCATGATGGTAATGGGGTTTCCTATTACGATCTGAGGATAGCCATTCATGCCATTTGCCCAGTATAGGGGTGGCTCGCTTTCAAGGTCATGGGCTGGGTCATAGCTTATGGGGATTCCCATCTGCTGCATCATGTTAAGGCTCATCTGGTAGAAATACTTCATGAAATCGAAGTTTGGATTGGTGGGCATACCATTTACGATGAGCCCCGGGTCAGCAGACTTGTTCATCTCGAAATAGCCTGCCATCTGGGATACAAAGTCCATGGGCACAATCCCGTTTCCGTCTGCATCTATGTGCTGGGTGAGCATATTTAGCTGACCAAGGCCATAGCCAGGGCTAGTCCCATAGACTGGAGGTATCCGGTATGGTCCAGGAAATGCCATGGCCTTTCCATCCCCGCCTGGGAGCACATTGTATCCAAAGCCATTGTCGAAGTTAAGATAATAGCCAAAAAGGTCATTGAAGGTCCTGAACCTCCACGTCCTCCTGTAGGGGATGTGGCATGTCTGACAGGCGATCTCTGCAATGTGCCTCTCTGTATTCTCGCCGAACTTTTCTTCATGGGCACTTGCAGGGTTTGGCGCATCCGGGTCAAGCCCCATGAGGTGACAGCCCTCACAGCTCTTTGGCTTTGGATTGTTGTCAAGGTCGTTTCTCACCATATGGGCAGTGTCAGTACCCTTGAGTATATTGTGGAGGTCTTCAAGGTCTCCCTGCTCCCTAAAGTGACAGGTGCCGCAGCCGTGTTCCTTGCTCGACATATGGACATCAAAGCCCGAGGCCTCTTCGTCTTCTGTAAAGTTGATGAAGGCCCCATTCTTCACCCAGTCTGCTGGCATACCAAGCCCAAATGGCCTCACATAATCCCAGTTGCTATTGCCTTCATCCCTGTACATCACATGGCACTGGCCGCATACCCGCACCCACTTCCAGGAGTCACGGTCCTTGTATCCGCCGAACATATCCATGTGAAGTGCGCCGTCTCCGAGGTCCTGGACATTGTAGTATGCCCTGGGGGTCCACTCGTCACCCTCCTTCACTATCTTCACATAGGTTATGGGAGAGCCGTCCTGATCAAAATCAAGGCCCATGAGCTGTGCAGTGGGCATCATGTAGAAGAAATAGGGAAGTGCCTCGTGGAGCGCAGGCTGAATGCTCGATGGATCGATCTTCCCTGCCTGCAAGTCACTAAGGACCTTTGCAGTATCTATGGCGCCTGTAGCCTCATCCATGTAGGTCATGTCTCCCTGCATGGCAAGCCCCATGCCATACATGGTGGCACCCCATGCCATCCCCACCATCCCTGTATAGGGGATGCCCTGCCCTTCTACAAAGGGGGCGCGCATGTAATCCCTGGTGGAGGCCTGGGGATTGTCCCAGTCTGTATAGAATTTTCCGGTCTCATAGGCCCTGAGTGGATATGGAATGGGAAGTAGATGACCGGTTTGGTCCTTTATGGCATAGCCATAGTTAAAGTCATTAAAGAACATGGCCATCATGTCTTCCATGGTGGCCTCCTCGGGAAGTATCCCCTTTCCCTTGAGGTAATTGAGAAAGCCTACGAAGAGCTCCTTAAGCGCATCGTTTGAGGCCATTAGCCTTTGCATCTCATCCTGTGGCCCATTGGGATTCGGCGTGTATTCTGCCCTTATCATGCCGTTTTCATCCCAGATCTTCTGTACATTTTGCCCATAGATGGCATAGGGGAGATTCACGCCCTGGGCCTCCATGCCCTTTAGGGCATCTGTCCACATCTTCATCATCTCGCCCACGATATCGCTTGGAAGCCTCATGAGGGGTATGAGAGAAGTGGGGCGTGTCATCCTCTGGGGTGAGCTCGTGTACTCCAGGGCAGTCTCTGCCTTGAGACCATTTTCAATGGGCATTCCAAGGGATATCTCTTCCACCTTGTGCCCTGCATCCCTTTTGGCAAATATCAAGAGCCTTGGTCTGAATGGCTGGGCCTTCAAGCCATCTGCGGTCTTAAGGGCATAGGGGCTTTCAGGATCGATATGACAGAGGAGACAGTCTGCTTCCATGACCCCTGACTTTGTCCAGTCGTGGCGCTTTGGCGCCCCGATCTCTGCCACAGTCTCCTCTATGGACTTGTGGCTGATCAGTGCCTGGGTCGTGGCTGTGGGCGGATAGTCATAAAAGTCCCTGTCATAGGTGTGGACTGGCTCAAGGCTGGGGTCTGTATAGGGGATGACTGTTCCGTCACTTTGGACTATGCCTTCAGCAGGGCCTCCGCCTGGATGGCAGGAGTAGCACACTGCTGCCTCATCTGCCACACCCACGTCAAAAAAGTATGGTTTGCCCTCGCTTGTAAACGGGTCCTTAAGGCTCCCCCTCTCGCTCTTGGCCGCCAACTGGCGGTAGGAGGGGGGTCACCATGCACCAAACTGGCCCGGGCTAAGGAGATGCCCGTAGGCATTGGCCAAATACTTATAAAGCGTCCCGTCGTTGTGTTCGTCACTCCAGTGGTCACTCAAATTCTCACCATTTGGGCCTGCGCCCTCCCTGAAGTGAAAGGCCTTGGTGATCTCGTTGTAGTCATGGCATGCTCCACAGGTCTTCTTGGGACTATAGGCAGGACCGCGCATATAGACCGTACCACTCGCAGTGGTGATGGTGTCTGTGGGGTCTAGTTGGTCCTTTATGGGGGTGCCGTTTTGGTCCAACAAGGTTACTGGTGGGTGCCCGAATGAAATAGCGGGCAAGGAAATTGCGAAAAAGGCGAACCACAACACAGCGGACAGAGTCCGTTTCCTCTTCATAATATATCCTCCTGGCGTCTTTAAATTTAAAAGCCAGAGAAAAAGTGCTCCTGTTATATACTCTGGCTCATTTACAAAACCAGTTTAGTAAAATCCTTCTCAAGATTTTTCATAGGACTTTTGTCATAGCCTCATGTGACCAAAGTCAAAAAAGTGCCAGAAGAGTACATCTTACCTGAGGATAACATCAAAATTCTGCCTGAAGCCTAGAAAAGAATGCAAGTTTGTCTCTGAGTTCACCTTTTCTGGAAGTAAAGCTATTTCCTCCATATACCCCCTGATAATAGCCACTTATGCCATCCCTTAGCCTGGCATATGAAAGACCGGTATCCAGGGCGAAAAATTTATTGAATCTGTAAGTGAGCATCCCCATTAAATCCACTCCAAGCTGGCTGCTTCTGCCTTCAGGCACACTGGTATTTCCATACCAGCCTGCGGCGAGATGATAGCTCATCCTGGATGAGAGATGGCCTTCATACCTTATTTGAAGAGTGGTAAGTCCGTGGCCATTGTTTGAGATATTTACCGCATCTGAATCAAAGCCAGTATCAGTTGGCCCCTGAACTGTCAAAAGACCGGTGTATCCCCAGTATCCATAGGTCCTGGAAAGGGCCATTACTGGCAAAAATCCACTGCCATCTTCCTCGCCAGATGCATAACTTGCAAGTATCCCGAGGTCCCCTGAAAAGACGTGTCCGTTTATCTCAAGGAAGGTGGCTATCCCCATCCCATCACCCCTTGACCCTAGGAGCTGATTGTCTGTAAAAGAACCAAGCAAGAAACCATTTAGGCCCCACTCATCATTTATGGCATATTCTACTCCGAGCCCGTAGTTAAAATGTGGGCGAGTATGGCCACCTACCGGGGCCGCAACCTCAAGATATGCCCCACCAATCTTTATCTTAAGGTCTTTTCCTGGACTGAAGATGTAGTCCAGTCCATAATGGGTAAAATCGTCGTGTGCCAGGGGTTCGTCGCCTTCATCCAGCTCGCCCCCAAATGCCCTGAATTCTCCAGGGCCAAGGTGGGCTGAAAGGCTCATGGCAAGTGGATTGTAATCCCAGTCAGACGAAAAGAGGGTGTCATGGAATATGTCGCTAAGGGGCAGGATGCCTGCATCAAACCGCGTGTTCTCTGTAAACTTATAGCCCATCACTGCATGCCTAACCTTTATATCGTTCCTGGTGGTCCCGATGTTTCCTGTGGTGTGTCCGAGCTCGAGCTGTAGGTGTGTAGAAAATGCCTCATCAAACCTAAAATCAATGTTTTGCCTTACGCGCAATCTGCTTGCAGCAATGTGTTCACCTCCCACTGAATCGTGGACCGTATAGCTGTTTATCCTGTATTGACCACCAAAATCCACTTGGAAGCCAGGGCCTCCCCCTTGCTCACCCTGGGCTTCTTTATCTATTGGGCCTCGCTCCCTATCCTTATAGGCTGACATAAAAAGCTCGATTTCCCGGTCCCTTTGCCTAAGCGCACGCCTTAAGGCCTCCTGCTCCTCATGGAGCCTTTTTATCTCCCGTTCCTTTTCGGCCATTTGGGCCTTAAGCATTTTTAGCTCTTTTATTACATATTGAATCTCTTGGCGACTTTCATCTTCTGCAAGCGAGTAGGAAGAAACAGCAAAACATATGAAAATTGAAGCCATGATGGCGCACCCTGCAGTCTTAAAAAAACCTATCCTGGACACCTTTCGTACCTCCTTGTCTTCTCATCTTTAAAAAAAGGGGCAGGCCCCGGTTTAGAGGCCTGCCCGTCTCTGGTTATTCCACTCATGAAAGGAGGGGAATGAGGGAGAGAGTGGATTTGAGGGAGTTAGAATTTTAGCTGATAGACCAATTGAAACTGATAGTCATCCCCTAGATTGTTGTTGGGTGAAGGGAGTTTGTGGAGCTTTCCTGCGTCTTCATCGTAGTCAACGGTCTGGAATACGGCCATTAGCATATTCCCCTTGTAGATGTCATAGGAAAGCCCTCCTATGAAGAGATCATAGCTTGTGTCTTCTGCAATATCGTCGTCTTTGTCCTGATCAAAGTGATCGTAGCGGGCAAGCACTGCAAGTTTTGGCATGAAGGGCATCCTTACACGGCCAAAGAATGAATACCCTTCGGTCTCAAGTTCATCCTTAATGGATCCATCAGGATTGGTAGCCACCCAGGACCCTCCTGCATTTCCAGTGGTCCTGAAGTACTGGGCCGTAAATATGTACATTGGATTTTCAAGGCTGATGTATCCAAGATTTACCATGTAGTCAGGCTTTTCACCTTTGTAGTCCTTATTGCCTTCACCAAACATACCCAGATAGCTGATCTGAAGGCCTGGAATCACATTTGGAAGTGGACGGAACGTAAGGCGTGCCTCTACTGCCTTATTGTTGTTGGCCTCGTCTGCATGGTATCCAGAGCCATTGTAAACACCTATATGCCAGCTACCGTAAAGGCCATCGTAGTGGTGATTTCCAGTCTTGGCCTTGGCATCCGCCAGTTTCCCGCCAAAGTTACCCCTGAGGCTCAGTCCAAGGTCTGCAGAATTGAAGACACCCGCCCTCTCGATGGCCATGGTCCCCTGGGCACGGTATGGATTTACGTGCTCCTGGAAATCCAGCCACGGGTTGTGCCCCTGGCCTAGCTCTATCTTCATGTTGGTAAAAATGCCTACATCATGGGGCTTAAATTCTGCATACAGATACTTTAGGCGGTACTCCCAGTCCCCATCGGCCTTTCGGGTAATATCACTGGTGATCCTTGCAGCGAGCCAGTCGTTGATCTGTTTTTTCACAGTAAGATAGCCCCTTCCAAGGGTAAAGCGATTGAAGCTATCTTCCCGGTCTCCACTCTCTGGTTTTACACCTATGTCGTAGTGTATATAGCCAAGCCCAGAGATCTTAAGCCCTTTTAATGCCTTTGGGAGTGGACCTGACTTCTTTGCAACCTCCTCAACCACTTCTTTTCGTTCCTTGGCCTTCATCTGTTCCACCTCTGCCCTGACCTGAGCGGCCTCCTCTGGTGTGAGGATGCCCTTTTTTATGAGGACTCTTAGTAGCGGATCGTCTGCATCTGCCCTGGCCTTTTGTGGAACAGCCACAAAAAATGCGCCCCAAAAGGCAAGTGCCAAGAAGAACACCCCTAGTTTCCCTAATGCTTTAGAACACTTCATGAATAAGACCTCCTTTAAAGATATTTTTTGGTTAACACCCAAAATCCTCTTCATCGTCATCATCTCCCGCCGATGCAGGAGTTGAATCTCCAGTCTCAGGACTTTTTAAAGCCTTTCTATTGACGCCTTCTTGAGCCCCTTTTTTTGGCGGCATTTTATGCACGGTAACGTCTCCACCTGTCCGTGAGAGCCATTCCCGATAGGCCCTGTAGCCCCCTGCAAGGTTGAGAACGTTCTTAAAGCCCAAAAGCCTCAAGGCCTCCATTACATAGTTGGACCGGTGCTGCGACCTACAGACTATAAGGATCGTAGTTGTGGCATTGTCTGGCAGAAGATCCAGGTGCTTTAACACACTTCGAAAGGGGACATTTATGGCACCTTTAAGGTGGCCTTTATCGAACTCCTCTGGTTCTCTCACATCCAGTATGAAGAAACGCCTTCCGCTTCGCCTGGCCTTTAAGAAGTCCCAGGGCATGAGCTTGTACCTGTCTTCTGGGATATGCGAGAGAAAGTTATCCACCTCAAAGGCAATGACCGCTTTCCTGTAATATTCCCAGGCAAGCCTGTTTTGGGGGTCCACAGTAAGAAGCCTTTTAAGGCCCTCCACTGCTTCCTCATAGCGGGCCTTTTTAAAATCCTCTCTGGCAGCCGCCATGAGGGCATTTACATCAACTGCATAATTGATCCCATCCGTTCCATCTGGCCCCCTCCTGTCTCCAGGGAGGGCCTCAGAGGTGGTGGAAAGGACGGTTCTTTCATCCTTCCCACCATCTGAGCAACCCAGGAGCGTAATGGAGGCAAAAAACACCACTAATAGGGCCAAAAACAGGAGTCGTCTCATTAGAACCTACCTATACGGGTTTAGACCTTCTCCAGGCGGACCTTTGAGTCGTAAAAAGAGCAGCTTCCACCTATAGGGTCAGTTAGACACATGTTTTTGACGGCTGGATCCACCATCATGGAGGCATTGGGACAGATGCCTGTAAGGCGCCTTCTGTCTCCCTTTATCAATTTGTTGTCCACCACAACATCGCGCCCGCCATAGGCCCAGTGGCCAAAGCTCCAGCTAGCCACAACTGTGCCAGGCCTCACCCCTTCTTCCACACGGACAGTGCCTACAACAGGTTTTTCCTCGCCAGGAAGTATTGGTATTGTGCCCTTGGGATTTGTGGGGCCAACAATGCGGACCCTGTCACCGTCTTTGAGACCAAGGCGCCTTGCATCCAGGGTATTTATCTGCACATAGTTTTCGCCAAGCTCGCTTACCATGGTCCAGTAATTGCTGATGGTCCTGGACTGGCCACCCAGGATGTGTTTGTAAGTGAAGAGCTGAAACTCGTATCTCTCAGGAAATACCACTGGTCTTCCCGCTGCATCTTTGACAGGCTCGTAAATGGGAATCCCTGAGAAATTCTCACCTGTAAATGAGTTCTTGCCCAGGGCAACATGTTCAACAAAGAGATTGAACTGGCTCTTGAATTGATGCCTTACCTTATCACCAACATATGCCCTGCTTGCATCCTCGAATCGGCCTCCGCGATTTAGCACATAGACCACCCGCCGCCAGAGATCTTCGTCTTCACCAATGGCCCTCTTCCAGCGCGCCTCATCAAAGGTGGCCTTCGTAAGGTGTCTCCTTGCAGCCTTGAAGATGGAGAGTTCTTCCCTGTCTGCCAGGGGGACTTTATCCTTTCCGCCATGGTCACCAAAGGCGATATTTGCCACTGCCTTGAGGTAAAATTCGTCCCTGTGGGTAAAATCAAGGTTAGGGGCAAAGCCGTCTTTGCCATAGCCTGGAAGCCCCATCTTCTCTGCTATGGCCAGCATGACCGCCTCCATGGATATGTGCTGCTCCACGCCAAAGACCTTGCATGTCTCCACCAGCGACTCCACAGCAGGCTGACGCACCTTGCTCCCTGCTGTGGGGCATGCGGGGGTAAGGTGAGGGGTCCCCCAGCGCTCCCATATGGCAGTATCAGGGAAGATGTAATCTGCATACATGGTGGTCTCACCAATGACGATATCGTCTGCTATTATAAGGGGTATCTCTTTGGGATCCCTCAGTATCTCAATGGTGGAGTTGGCCCCTGGCACAGACAGAGCCGGGGTACCCTTGTGGAGCCATAGGAATTTTATCCTGTAGGGGTAACCATCAGCAGCGCTTGGAATGACCTCTTGATATACATTGCCCGTATATGGATACCACGTCCTCTTTGCAGGATAGCCATCCTTTTGAAACAGGGTTGTGTCCTCATAGCGCCACTTCTCACGGGTAAGGGTGATGCCGTAGGAGCCGATCTTGCCTGGATGGAGCCCCTTCTTGAGGTTGAAGGGCTGGCCCTTCTTGCTCCCATCCTCGTGCCAGTGGCCGCCTCCCTTCATCATTCCGCCCTTCCAGTCACAATTACCCACAAGGAGATTGAGGGTTATGATGGCAGTGCCGTTGTAATAGCCATTGGTGTGCTGGACAGGGCCACGGTACATATCTGCCACCGCCTTGCGCCCGTGGCTTGTGAACTCTCTTGCAAGCTCAATGAGCTGCCTTACTGGAACACCTGCCTCTTTTGCCCATTCCTCAAGGCTCTTTTCCATTACAACATCGCGAAGGAGGGCGAATGCGGTCTTGTACTTGACCCCGTTAATCTCTCCCTCTGCAAAGATATCTCCCACCACAGGCTCACCGCCCTTGGCATATGGGTCAAAGGTCACCACCTTTCCGTCTGATACAGCCATAAAGAGGTGCTGATCGCAGACATTACACTCATCACCCCTCAAGAGCTTTACCCCACGCTTTCCATCGTCTGAAAGCCTTACGAGATGGGTGGCATTGGTCCAGGTGGTATCGCCATTTAAGCTGGCAGCAGCCCTGTTGGCTGCCCTTAAGTACGCCTCGTTGTAGCGCTTATTCTCAATGATCCAGCGGATCATCCCCAGGGCCAGAGGTGCATCGCCTCCTGGTTTTACAGGGACCCAGTAGTTTGCCCTTGCTGCGGTCTTGTTGAGCCTTGGGTCCACTACGGCAAACTTGAAATTCTTTTTGGCCTGGGCGTTGGTTATGTAGGAAACCCAGTGTGTTGGTCCAAAATTGGCCTCAAATGGGCTGGTCCCAAACCATATTACAAACTCAGCATTGGGGACATCGGGCTTTAGATGGTGTTTTCCTCCGCCATAATCCTCAAAATACTCCTTGAGCATTGGATGCCATCTGCCGCCCTTGTATTTGGCTGTCATCTCGTTGAAGGCTATGTGGTGCGACTGTTCACAGACTGTGGTGTGTTCGTACCAGTTCACAGAGCCAAAGGCGTTTTTCACAAAGCGCTTGGCAAATTCCTTTCTCCCGTGCTCGATTCGGCCTGCAAGGAATACAAACTGGTTATTGATGGGGCCGAGATCAGGGTGATTGGGATCAATGAGCTTGTTGAGGTGCTGTGAGTGCTTGGCCTTAAATTGCTCCACACTCATCTTGCCCATTTGAACCTTCTTGGCATCCTTTTTAAGGGCCTTCATGAGCTTTCCATCCCTTACTGCCCATATATCCTTAAGGCCCGGCACATTCCCCTCTCCAAAGAGATTGCCACCCTCCACGATCTCCTGGATGGCCTTGTCAAAGTCTATGGTTACCCACTTGTTCTCACCGCGTTTTGTTCCGGGTTTCCTCTTTAGTACCTTTCTAATCCTGTAGGGATCGTAGAGGGTCTGGACCCCTGCCTGCCCCTTGGGACAAAGCCTTCCATCGTAGAGGACAGCCTCTTTTGGATCGGTGTCATAGGAAAGATGCGGGTTCAAATTCATGGGGCTATATGGGTTGCCATCCACCTTTACCATGATCCCGTCCAGAATCTTTGCCTTGATGGTACAGGCTGTGTGGCACTGGAGGCAGCAGGTATAGATGACGTTTTCAGGTTTATCAAAAGGATATGCGTTCTGGCCTAAAAGGGTGCCTGCACTGGCGAGTTTGTCCACAAGCCCCATGCCCGGGACCTGGCTCAATGCAGCTATTCCACCAAAGAAGGCAGCACTCTTAAGGAAACATCTCCTGGTCATCTTTATCTTCTCACCGTCGATTTCCACTGTCTTCTTCCTTATATCTTTCATGGTTATGCAACCTCCCTGTCTTCTTCGTTTACTATTGGCAACAGCGTGTAACCTATGAGAAAGAGGAGTGCGCCGAGGGATGACACCCAGATAGTGACCAGCCACTCCATCATGGTGGGCATATAGTGGTATTCCAGGCCTGGCCCGGTAAATGCATACTGGAGCCCCTCTATCTCAGGACTGACCTGGGCAGGGATGACGATGTTGAGCCTTACGGCCATGAAGGTGACTGCAATGAGGAGTCCTGCAAAGGCAATGGCGGCCGCACCATTTTTTACCTTTTGAGATACTGCGTTTTTAAACAAGAGGACTGACGGGACAAAGACCCCAAAGAATACGTGCACTATCCAGAACACATACCAGTATTTTCCAAAGAGTACGGCCTTGATGGGCTCTGCCTCGTCTGGAATACCGGGATACATCCCCACAAAGTATTCTGCTATCTCAAGGAGAAAGTCTATAAGGACGAGGGCAAGGACCACCTTTCCAAGGTATTTCATCATCTCTCTAAATTGTTCCCTGTCCCTGTCCGGACCCCAGACATACACAATGGCAGTAAGCAAGGCACCACCAGAGGCCAGGGCGCCTACCAGAAAGGCAATGGGCGTTAGCCCGCTGTGCCAGTAGGTTCGGGCACCCACCACACCAAAGAGCGCACCCACACCTCCGTGGAAGGCAATGGCCAAGGGGACCCCTATGGTGCCAAGGACCTTTAATACCTTGCGGTCCCTTTGAATGGATTTGGGTGATGTGTCAGTGCTTCCAAAGGAAAGTATACTACAGATGCCAGAGCCCTCCCTGGCCTTTTTAATGAGGTCCACCCTCATGGCAAACCAGAGCTCCACCAAGATCACCAGAAAGTAGGAAGAATAGAGTATCCCCATCCAGGTCATCATGGACCTAAGATTCCCGTGGAGCACTACCCTATAGACACGGCCCATGTGGCCTAGATCCATCCATATTGAGAGAAGGGCAGCTATTAGACAGCCAAATGCCGTAAAGAGTGCGAGTTTCCCGATCTTTTCAAGCTTTTCCACCCGTACCACATAGACCAGGGTGGACAGCAAAAAAGAACCTGCTGAAAGACCGATAAAATAGATATATGCTGCAACCCATAGGCCCCATGGTATGTATGAACCATAGTCTGTATGGATGTGGCCTGTGGTAATACGCTGGTAGAGCCCATAGAACCCCACCACAAAGCCCACAATGGCTATGAGCCAAACCAGTCCGCTGATTGTCTTCTTCATCTCTGTCCCTCCTTACACCAGGTACGTTGTGGCCGGCTTAGTGCCAAAGCCTTCTTTTAGCCTCATTACCCTCGGAGACCCCAGGAGCTCTGCCACAAGGCTTTCAGGGTCATTGGCATCACCAAAGTAGGTGGCATCTCCAAGGCAGGTTGTAACACAGGCGGGCAGCATCCCCTTATCGAGCCTGTGGACACAGTAGGTGCACTTTCTGGCGTTGCCCACAGGTGAATCCTCCCGATTGTTCCTCGGCCAGACCTTGCCATATTCAAAGGCCGGCTTCTTCTCGTATTCAGGGATATACGGGGTACCATCACTGTAGTAGTAGCCCTTGTCAAAGGTACGTGCAGAATAGGGGCAGGCATTTATGCAATAGCGGCACCCTATACACTTTTCGTAGTCGATCTCTACGATGCCATCAGGTCTCTTCCACGTGGCACTGGCAGGGCAGACCTTTACACATGGGGGGTTCTCACACTGCATGCAGGGCCTGGGAAGAAAATTTTTCCTGACATTCGGGTATCTGCCTATCTCCTTTTCGATCACAGGCCGGTACACCACCCCTGGGGGAAGGTGATTTTCAGCAACACACGCAGTGGTACAGGCAGTACAGCCCACACACTTTTGAAGATCTATAACCATGGCCCAACGCCTCTTTTCCATGGGCCTTTTAAGGGCACGTCTGAGGTCTTCCATCATACGCTGGCGGACCTCACCGGGACTCATGTCGATTATGGCCATAGGACGCCTCCTCTTTAGTTTTTTGTTATGTACAAGCTTAGAATGGAGGAAAAAGGGATGTAAGCAGGGAAACTTAGACTCTTTGTACGGGATTTATGGTGATTTTTTCAGTGCATGTAGGGGAAAATTTGACTTATACCTAAATCCTGCAATTGGCGAGTTTGCCCAAGATTCGAGCCCCGAGCAACAAAGAAGATTGGGCAAACTCGCCAATCCCGAAGGGCGGCAAAAGGGGGCAAAAGAAACTGAAACCTGTATTCACTAAAAAAGTGAATTTCACAGACAGCTTTTATATTACCTAATGCCCTATTTATTCGTTTAAAATTCATTTTTGCCCCCTTTTGCCGTGCAGGATTTAGGTTATAGGAGCCCCAGCTTCTTTACTAGCTTTACAATGGAGGCCCTGTTCTTTACACCGAGCTTTGCCATTGCCCTTGACCTGTAGGTTGAGACCGTCTTTTCACTGAGATAGCACCTTTCTGCTATCTCCTTGCTGGTGTAGCCCTTTGCTACTGCCTCAATTACCTCTCTTTCCCTTGGGCTCAGACTGTTCCAGAGGATATCTTCCTTTGTAGGATTGGCCTCCTTGGCGTCATCTTTCTCAGATGCCATCTGCTTGAATACGCCCTTTAACATGCGCGGATGGATATAACACTCCCCTCGCATCACTGCCCTTATGGCATATATAAGGTCTGAATCCATGGCACGCTTTAAGACGAATCCAGCAGCCCCATGGTCCATAGCCTTTTGGAGATAGCTCTGATCCTCGTGCATTGTGAGCATGAGGATCCTGGTGGAAGGGCTCTTTTCAATAATCTGGCCTATAATTTCAAGCCCGCTTCTATCAGGAAGAGAAATGTCAAGGAGAACGCAGTCGGGCCTCCTCTCCTCCACCAAGCTAAGAGCGCTCTGGGCATCTTCAGCCTCTCCCACCACCTCCATATCCTCTTCCTGCTCAAGTAACATCTTAAGCCCTGACGCCAGGATACGGTGATCATCAACGATTACGATGGAAATTTTATTTTGCGTCATCTCTCACTCCCGTGTCACCTGATACGGGTATGACAAAATCAATCATGGTCCCATGGCCTGGTGAAGAACGGATGTTTAAGCGCCCTCTTAAGAGCCTGGCCCTCTCCTTCATGCCATAGAGCCCCATACTCTTTCTGTTAATGGCCTTTTTGTCAAATCCTATCCCGTCATCCTCTACAACGGCCCTTATCTCCTGGTCTCTGGCCTCTAAGATTATGGTAACTTTCTTTGCCTTTGAATGTCTAACTATGTTTGTAAGGGCCTCCTGGATGATCCTGTAGACACTTGTCTCAGTAAGGGGGTCAAGTCTTCTCTTGTCAAGCCCAATTGGCACAAAATCCACCTTGATGCCAGATCGGGAGACATAGTCTGAGATATAACGCTCTATAGCAGGAACAAGCCCCATATCATCCAGCACACTTGGCCTGAGATACAAGACCAGGTCGTGAATGGCGTCCAATTCCTGTGTAATGGTGTTACGGAGTCTGTCTATGCGTTCGAGCATGATATCCTTGCTGGAGGCACTTTCTATTAATGTTAGATCCAGGCGTAATGAAGCAAGTGTCTGCCCGAGCTGATCATGTAATTCCCGTGCAATCCTCTGGCGCTCTTCTTCCTGGGCCAGGATGGTGCGCCTCAAATACTCCTGTCTTAGACTTTCCCGTTCTTTTCTGAGCCTCTCCACCTCACCAAGCCGGTTTAACATGTCGTTAAAAGCCTCTACAAGTTCACCTATCTCATCCTTGGAACTGCCCTTTACCCTTATGGAATAATCTCCCTGGCGTACTGCTCTCGTGGCATGTAGCAGGGCGTTTATAGGACGGGTGAGCAGCCAGGTTAAAAAGGCTGAAAAGAACAGGCCGAAGATGGCTACCGCCGTCACAGTCATTAGCATTGAATTCAAAAGGGCATGGATCACATGCATTGCTCTTTTGGTTGAAACACCTACCCGCACCACCCCCAATGTACCTTCCAGTATCGGGGCTGCACAGTCCCACACTACCCCTTCATTGGTATTGAGCATGAGTGGAGACCCGTTTGATTTGTTCATAGGGTAATTTCTCACGTTAAGCAGGTCTTCGGGGAACCCCCCGTGAAAGGTATGGGCTATGACCTCGTTTTTTGAAGAGACAATGAATGCATATCTCAGATCCCGCCGGTTTTTAACAGCAGACCTCATCATCCTTGTTACGCCAAACAAATCATTGACAAGTATATAGTCAGGGGCACGGGATGCCAGCTCCCTTGCCACAGAACAACTTACGTCCTGAAGCTGTCTCATGGTCTCCTGCATCATTACCCGCTTAACCTGTAATGTAGTAAACAGGGCTATTGCTAGGGCCGTCCCTATCACCATTCCCATTATCTTAAAGCGCAAGGGCACGGCATTTGCGATGTACCACAGGGCGTCTAATATTTTTTTTACTACAGTGGGTTTCATGGGCTCACTATTTGGAGCATGGCTGGTCTTTATATTTTAGACACGGGGCGCTATAGAGCTCCATGGTGGGTCTTACGAATCTGTCAATGCCCAGGTGCTTGAGCGCTGCTCTTCCGTCCGGGTCTTCGTGCATATGAAGGAATATAGATTCTAGCTTTTTGCGCTTGATGGACGAGATATTCGCGGGAACTACTACGGGTGGCATCCCAAAATCTTCTGACTTCATGATAACCTTCAACTTTTCCTTAAGGCGCGGATCTTTTCTGAGGGCATTTTTGAAGACTATGCTGTCAACGGATGCACCGTCTGCCACCCCGTCCACCACAGCCATTATTGAGCGGTCATGGCTGTAGGTGAAGATGGTCTTACGAAAGAACCCGTCTGGGGTTGAACACCGCTCAGAAAGGAGGTGTAGTGGATACAGATACCCTGTGTTTGAAAGGGGATCAGTAAAGGCAAACACCTTTCCCCTGAGATCGTCAAAGCTTCGAATATTACTCTTTGCGGACACAATTATCACTGCATTGTAGGTCACCTTTCCATCTATCTCAGGCACGACCAATATGGACATGGGGTGCATTTTCTCTTGCTGGATATATGCCCCTGTACAGATGAAGGCCAAATCCACCCTGTTTTTGGCAATCATATCATTTACTTCCCAGTAGGTCCTTCTCTGTATGAGCTGGGTTTTTCTGTTGAGCTTTTCACCAAGATATGCCAAAAGGGGCCTGTATGATTCCACAGTGCCTTCTGGGGAGACAATGGCTGCCACTGCCACCCTGAGCGGGATACTGGAGGTTTCTGGCCTGGCAGCCGCAAGTGGCTTGAGCTTATCCAGTCTGATGACTGGGGCCTTTTGTTCCTCTTTTTTAGTATCACACCCCGGGAGCAACAGGCATAATATGAGTAAAAACACCCACGGGAAGCTCATTCCATCAGGACGGATACAGGACCAACAGTGTCTAAATAAAAATCGCCTCATAAGATCTAATGTAATATAGATATTGAATCCTTTAAAAGGGTTATTTTGTAGGGAAAAGTTCAACTGTTTGTAAATGTTTTGCTCTCATGACTGGGGGCTTAAAACAGATATTGCAATATGCCATATTGGAAGGTAATCTTCCAATATGCAAGGTTATATCCAGAGATATCTTACCGATCATATCTTAAAGCGGCTCAGATACTATCCTGCCGTGGCGCTTCTTGGTCCAAGACAATGCGGTAAAACCACCCTTGCAAAACACATCATCTCAAAGATAAAGAATGCAGTTTACCTGGACCTTGAGCGTCCAGTGGATGCCAACAAACTCAGGGACCCTGAGGTCTTCTTTGAACTTAACCGTGAAAAACTCATTTGCCTTGATGAGATCCAGGTATTGCCGGATATTTTTACTGCACTAAGACCCATCCTTGATGAAGAGGGGCGAAATGGAAGGGTCTTCATTTTGGGCTCTGCGTCCCGTGAACTGGTTCACCAGAGTAGCGAGAGCCTTGCTGGCCGAATCAGTTATCTTGAGCTCACGCCATTTACCCTGGATGAAGTAGGTGAAAATGCACTCTACACCCTATGGTTGCGTGGAGGTTTTCCAAGGAGCTTTCTTGCGCCTGATGATAGGGTGAGCTTTGAGTGGAGGGAGGATTTCATAAGAACATTCCTTGAAAGGGACATTCCACAACTTGGCTTCAGGATTCCAGCCGCCTCCATAAGAAGGCTATGGCAAATGTGCGCGCACATGCACGGCCAGCTACTGAATGCATCGCTAATAGGCGAGGCCATTGGAAAGAGCCATCACACAGTAAAGTCTTATATGGACATCCTATCTGAGACCTTTATCTTGCGCCTCCTCCCACCGTTTCATTCAAATATCAGAAAAAGACTCTTCAAATCGCCCAAGATATTCATAAGGGATACTGGGTTGCTCCACTGCCTCCTTGGAATAGAGGACCATAATGATCTTCTAGGTCATCCCGTTTTCGGGGCATCCTGGGAAGGACTTGTCATCGAATCCATCGTCTCAAGGACTCCGGACTGGCAACACTATTTTTACAGGACTAGAACAGGTGTGGAAATTGACTTGATACTCAAAAAGGGGCGGCGCATGATTGCCATTGAATGCAAGGCAACCAGTTCTCCCAGTCCTACTAAAGGTTTCTGGCAGGCCCTTAAAGAACTCGAGATCAAGGACGCCTACATAGTTGCCCCTGTATCTGAAAGCTACCCCATAGAGAAGGGGGTAAAGGTGGTCTCATTACATGATGCTATAAAATTGTTCTCAAGTGAAAAGGCATAGAGTCTGTCTCGCAAACATGAATTTTTGACTTGGTGCCACTAAATATTGAACGAATAGCAATATCGTCCTACTATATACTGTATATAATTTCGTCCAAATAAGTTTGCGGGACAAACTCCATAGTCTTTTACTTAAATCATGCAACTGGTGAGTTTGCTCAAGATTCGAGGCGCTTTCCTGTATAATACCTATACAGAGCGAGGGGTGAAGGCATACAGCCGCGCAGGATTTAGTTAGCAGTTTACTAATTAGTTTAATTGGCTTACACTGAATTCAAGTCAGGTTCAAAACGAACATTTGAAGACGGCTGATAGCATGAGATTGATCCCCGCCATACTTTTATGCCTTATGGCCATGTTTTTAAACTCTTGTTCAGGCGAGAAGGGCAGGGACGAACAGGTAATCCGGTTAGACAAACTTGAAAAGATATCAGAAGAGGTCCCCATTTCAAAGACTTACAACAAGGGATTCGTGGTGGCGATTGCCGCAATCATCTCACCAGAAGGCACTGCCTCCTCCTATGACCTGCTTCTGGAATATATCTCCCATAAGACCGGGCAACCGGTAAAACTGGTGCAAAGGCGCACATACTCTGAGATAAACAAGCTCATTGCCACCGGGTCTGTGGATCTCGCCTTCGTGTGCACAGGTGCATACATAAACAGCAAGGGAGGTACCATGAACATCCTGGCGGTCCCGGTGGTAAACGGGAAGACCACCTATAAGGCCCTTGTAATCACCAGCAGGGATTCGGGGATATCCAGTTTTAAAGACCTCAGGGGAAAGACTTTTGCCTTTACAGACCCCCTGTCAAATACCGGATATTTCTATCCAATTTCCCTCATTAGAGGGCTTGGCGAGACCCCCAATAACTTCTTTAAAGACACTTTTTTTACCTACAGCCATGACAAAGCCATCGTAGCGGTGGCACAGGGGATAGCTGATGGGGCGAGCGTTGACAACATAGTCTTTCAGAACCTCATAAAGAGGAAACCAGACATGGCCCGTCAATTAAAGATAATACATGAGTCAAAGGAGTTTCCAATGCCCCCTGTGGTTGTGCCCAAAGACCTTCCAGTCCCTGAGCAGCTCATACTCAAAAAGCTTTTCTTGAAGATGCACAGAGACCCCCTTGGCCAGGAGGCACTGAAGAAGATCGGGGTGGAGAGGTTCGTTCAGCCAGACATGAGCTTGTATTCCAGGGCAATTTAGCTCAACCATGAAAAGAGCTATAGAGACAGCCTGGAGATGGGCAGAGGCCGTACCATTAAGGATCAAGATCATAGGAATGGTTATAGGGATATCCTGTTTCATTGGCGCCATCTCCGTGTATCTGGTGAAAATAGGAATAAGTGAGGAGTTGTCGCGGCAATTGAGGGAGAGGAGTTGCTCAGCCGCAAGGGAGCTGGCCTCAAGGGCCACCGAATATATTCTCCTAAATGACAGATACAATCTCACAAGGCTCTTAAAGGACGCCGTCAAGAACAGGCCAGATCTTAGATATGCCTTCGTTCTTACCCTTGATGGCAAGGTCCTTGCCCACTCCTTTGAAGGCGGTTTCCCCACCGATCTCCTCAAGATTAAGTACAGGAAATTTCAGGATAAAGAGTCCCCCAGGGCGCTGCATACCAACGAAGGCCCCGTGTGGGAGTGCATGGCGCCTATCATGAATGGAGACCTTGGCGTCGTAAAGGCAGGGGTCTCAACAACGAGGGCCGGGCAGGCGCTAAAAGGCCTTGTGGTAAACATTGCCCTTACCACCATCTTGACTGCAGTACTTGGCATACTTGGCGCCTCTTTTTTGACATTCTTGATAGTAAATCCAGTAAAAAAACTCCTGGAGGGGACCAAGAGGATAGAGTCCGGCGACTATTCTGTCCGGCTACCCAGCGGACCGGGCGATGAGATTGGGAAACTGGTCACTGCATTCAACACCATGGCCACCAAGCTTGAAGAGGCAAGACGCGACAGGATGGACCGTGAGGCCATGAGGAAGAGGTTTCTCCAGGCGGTCATAAGGGCCCAGGAGGAGGAGAGGAGCCGTTTTTCAAGGGAGTTACACGACCAGGTGGGCCAGTTTCTGGCGTCCATAAAGATTGATCTAAAGCTTATAGAAAAGGCCAGGGACAAAAAGGAGCTCTACCAGCGCATAGAAAGGCTTAGATCAACACTTTCAACTGAGATCGAGGCAATCCGTGCACTTTCCCTGGAGCTAAGGCCCCGCATCCTTGATGACATGGGACTTAAAGAGGCCCTGGAAAACTATGCCAGGGCCTTTTCCAAGCGCCATGGCATAGATGTGGATTTGATCTTTTTGGGCTTTGACGGGAAAAGGCCGCCCCCCGAGTATGAGACATGTCTTTACAGGATATGCCAGGAGGCATTGAGCAATGTTGCAAGACATGCCCGGGCACGCTCAGTCACCATAATCCTCGAGAAGGTGGGCAAGGAGATAAGGGCGGTTATAGATGATGACGGGATAGGCTTTGATAAAAGTTCTGTGGAGCCTCACAAATTGGGACTCTATGGCATGTCTGAAAGGGTTGCCTTAAGGGGCGGCAAGTTCCATATAGAATCAAAAAGGGGACGGGGCACCACTATTTCCTTTTCCATGCCATTAGGAGAGCAAAAGGGCCATGAAGCATAAGAGACACACTGTTGTAATAGTAGACGATCACTCAGTGCTTGTGGCAGGTCTAAAGATGCTCCTTGAGTCTGAGGAAGACATAGAGGTGGTGGGGACTGCATCCAATGCTCAGGAGGCCCTGGATGTCACCCGCCAGAAGAGGCCCCACTGCATTCTCCTGGACATCTCCCTTCCAGGGGAAAGCGGCCTTGATATCATTCAAGAATTAAAACACCTCTCTCCTCAAAGCCGCATCCTCATTCTTACCATGCACGAGGAACAGGGCTATCTTTCCAGGGCCTTGAGCCATGGGGCAAATGGATTCGTCTTAAAAAAGGCCATGGACGTGGATTTGATCTATGCAATCAGGGCGGTATTGAGGGGAGAGACATATGTGGATCCCCGCATGATCAAAGAGATCATCCATGAACGGGACATGAGGTATAGAGATAAGACCTGGGAAGAATTGAGCCCCAGGGAGAAGCAGGTGCTCATCGGGGTGGCCAGGGGATATTCCAACAAAGAGATGGCCGACCTCTATCATCTAAGCGAAAAGACCATTGCAACATACAGGGCCAGGGCATGTTTTAAGCTGGGGATATCCAAGCGTTCAGAGATAGTAAGGATGGTAATGGAGAAGGGGCTTTTAAAGACCCAGGATTTCATGTAGGATTTCCCCCTACAAATCATCTAACTTTCTCCTCTATTCCCCAAACCCCACTTCTTTAGAATCAGCTTTAGTAAGCAATTAATAGCTATAATACAAATAAAAAGGAGGAAAAACATGACGTAACAGGCAAAGACTGAACTTTTGGGTTGGGGCAAAGGCATTGTTCTCCCTTATGGGATCAGAACAAATGGTTTGGCAAAAGAGGAGGTAAAATGAAGGACATATTTATAAGACGGGCAAGGCTTCCTTCCATCATCATGGGCACACTTCTTTTTTTTGTGTGTCCATTTTTTTTGTGGAAGGGATCGGTTCTGGCAAAGAGTCCTTGTTCTGAGTGTCATTCAGAGCAGGTAGAGGCCCTCATGAAAGGGCCACACAGGGGGGTTGTGGCAGAAGGCGCTTCATTTTGTGAGGCGTGTCACGGCGATGCCGCAAGGCACCTCGAGTCCAATGAGGCCCAGGACATCCGGGGGGGCGCAGCCCTTTCAAAAACACCACTGGACGCCAGGGATAAAATGTGCCTCAACTGCCACGCCTCTGATTTCCAGCACGAAGAACTATCGCCACACTCAGGCAAAGTCTCGTGCTGGGACTGTCACAGGGACGCAGCCCTGCACTTTGAGGTGGAGACACACCGCACGAAAACGGCAAAAGACCACACCACATGGAGGCTTTGTACCGAGTGCCACAAGACGGTCTCAGCCCAGTTCAGGCTCCAGTACAGGCACCCTGTGGAAGAGGGGATAATGGACTGTACAGACTGCCACGACATACACGGAAAAGGAGGCGGAGAAGACGCCATGAGGGCCGCGTGCATAAAGTGTCATCCAGAGCAGCGTGGGCCGTATCTGTTTGAACATCCCCCGGCAGCCAAGGGATGCACCACCTGTCACAGGCCCCACGGTTCATGGAACAGGACACTCCTTGCGAGCAATGGAAACGGCATGTGCCTTACCTGCCATCTCCAGTCCAATTTCCCTGGCGTTGGGAGGATCCCCCACAATTTCAAGCTGAACGCCGGGGCCAGGTGCTGGGATTGCCATTCACAGGTGCATGGCTCCAACACCACGCCTGATTTCAATCCAAGAGGGAGGAGGTAGCCATGAAGAAAATCCTAATAGTCTTTGTTATTGTGTGTATGGCCCTCGCCCCCCACCTGACATGGTCTTCAGAAGAGACTGAAGGAAATACCATCGCAGTGGGAGTCCAGGGGATTTTCCCAGACGATGACAGCAATAAATTCCAGGAAGACAATCAGGCCGGCCGTCCAGGCGTCTTTCTGGAAGAACTGGAGTTTCAAAGGGCTGGCCAAAAAGTCAATGTCGGTCTCACAGGAAGGTTTACCACTGGAAGATCGGGGTGGCTGGACCTAAAAGTGCAAGGGGACAAATGGGCCACCGGGATCATCACAAGGGTCTTCAACACCTGGTACGACACGTCCTTTGCCCCGGACATCCTTCCCTCTGGCACCCGTGTGGACGAACTCTATCCGGAGGATACCGGGCTTGATGATGCAATTGGGGAGTCTGAGCCTAGATTCGAACGCAAGATGGCAGAGCTCTTTCTTACATACCGATTTTCACTGGCCAACAGGATTACCCTAAGGGCTGGGGTATATGATGGTTATGGGGAAAGGGTCCCGAGCATAGGTGGATTTTCCATCTCAGATGTGGGGTCTCCTGCTTTCTATACAGCAGGCCTTGAAAAGATAGAATCTCAGTCCACATGGATTTCCGTGGATGGAAAGTTTAAGACGGCCAAACACCTAAACATCAATATCTACGGTGAGCTAAGAGACGACGACACTGAAAACCAGTTCTTCATGCCCGCCTTTGGGACGGCTTCCCTCCTAGACATCAATTACTGGAAGGATGCCCAGGAGACCACAAGCGGACTTCTGGCCGTAAATACCAGTTGGGATACAGATGGTTACAGTATAAAAGGCGGCGCATCGTTTTCAAAGGCCGGCACAGACCCAGACAATTCCGACTCAAGGGTGGATGAGACAGGTGCCCTTCTCCAGCAGGGACTGGCCACCCGGGGAGGGGACATAGATTCCGAGTCCTTCGGAGGGGCACTTGGAGGCATCCTCAGGATAAGGCCATGGCTCACTGCCTCTCTTTCCTTTGATCTCATGAACCTGGATCAGAACGGGGATTTGGGCCTCTTTAATGGGAATACAGTGGTCCCTGAAAAGAGCAATGTGGATACCAACCGCGTGGGAGGGACTGGTGAGATCAGGATCATAAGGGGTGTGTTCTGGTCAAGGCTCCAGTTAAGGGTCGTCCATGAACAGACCGACAGGGATGAATCCCTGGACACCTTTCTTCAGAAGACCACAGAGACCGACGACAGGGTCTCAGTGAGGCTCGATGCCTCCTACAGGGCCACTAGGAGGGGAGAGGTGGCCGGCTGGATCGGGTATGAGAACAGGACCTTTGAAGTGGATGTGGATGAACTGGTTAATGGCTATGCCCTGGACGAGTGGCAATCAGACACGTTTCATGGAGGCCTATCCTACCTTTATACCAGGGATGCCATAAGGGCAGGGCTCAATGCGAACTTCAAGGCCACAAGCTTTGATGCTGAACCACCTGTGGCATATCCACTCTTTGACCCTTCCATCTCACTGGACTCCGAAGACTATGACGTAAACCTCTTAAGGATTGCAGGCACCCTGATCTGGGCCTTTGAAAGGGGGAGCATCTGTGCGGAACTGGGGTGGCTGCGGGATGACTTCAGTATGCCCACCCCTGATGACTCCGACGGATACGCCCTTACAGATGAGACCATAGACGGGGTGGTGTTCGCCTTCGACGGCCAACTGGGGCTCTGGCAAGGGGCAGAGGCCACGGGTCACTTTGAAATAGTAAACGACAGTTCAGATCTCGATAACACCCTTATAAGGACGTATCTCGAGCTTCAACAACTCATCCGAAAGGACCTCACCCTTTTCGGCCGCCTCTCATACTGGGACTACAATGACGATCAGGCCGGGGCCGACGAATACAGCACCACGGCCATTTCAATAGGGATAAAGATAAAATTTTAGATAAGGAGGAAACCATGATTCCATCAAGACATTCAAGGCTAAAAAGTGGGGTGCTGGCCGCTGTGATAGGCCTTTCGGTCCTTTTTTCATGCGGCCTTTTACGGGCAGAGAATCTCCTTTCAGTCCACGATCCAACGAGTGTGGGCTATGACGGGGATTGTTTGAAATGCCATTCAGAGGTCCTTCAAGAAAAGACCAAGGACCCAAGGATCCCGTCATTTCACCAGGCGATGCTGCCGTTCACTCCAGGGTATAACCCCACCGTTGGGGCAACAAACAATACGTGTATAGCATGTCATCAATACATAGACATCGATATGGATTCAGGCGGGGCCTTGAGAAAGCACGTTGACCCCATGCTCTGTGCCCTTTGCCATGGGCCAGCCGGTCCTGCACCAGTCTACTACACCAGGTAAGGGAGGTGAGATATCATGAAAGATTCGACATTCAATCCAAAGGTCACGAGAAGGGGGTTTTTGAAGGCAGCGGCCATGGCAGGGGCGATTTGCGCCTTCACCCCAAAGAGCCTGCTCTCCCAGACAGTGACTCAGGCGGTTTATGGTAATCCTGATGTCCTTGACACGGATCCTAGCGTTTCCTTTGTCCGCTCTGTATGCCTCATGTGCCATTCAGGCTGCGGTATTCAGGCCAAGGTGGTAAATGGTGTGGTGGAAAAGATAGATGGGAATCCATATCATCCCAACTGCTTTTTGCCAGAAGAGCGGATCCCCTACACCACCCCTGTGGAAGAGGCAAATCTCATAAGGGGCAAAAACTGTGTGAAGTCCCAGGCGGCCATGCAGACCATGTATGACCCGTATAGGCTGAAAAACCCCCTAAAGAGGGTGGGGCCAAGGGGCTCTGGCCAGTGGCAGGAGATTAGCTGGAAGCAGGCCCTGGATGAGATAGCAGAACGGCTTAGAGAATACTATAAACCAGGGACCCCCATTGACCCCAATTTCCCTGAGTTTGGAGACATTCCCAACAAGGTGGCGTTCTCTGCAGGAAGGATCGAGCACGGGCAGAAGGAATTCACAGACAGGATATGGAAAAACGGTTTTGGTACCGCCAACTACAGGCATGACCATACGAGTATTTGCGAGGTGTCGCACCACACAGGGTGGAATCTGGTTACAGAGTTCAAAAAGAACCACTTCAAACCCGACATATTGAACGCAAAGGTCCTGGTCTGGTTCGGGACAAGGCCCCTTGAGGCGAACTTCCCCATGCAGACCCTCTCCAGGATGATCGCCAAATTCCTCTCAAACGGCGGAAAGATGATCACCATAGACCCTGTATTTTCCAACACAGCGGCCCGCTCCCACAAATGGGTGCCCATAAAGCCCGGGACCGATGCGGCCTTTGCCCTTGGCATGGCCAGGTGGATGATTGATGAGGGGCGCTATGACGAGAACTTTTTGACCAACACCAAGGCAGGGGTAAATGGAGAATCATCTTACTCAGACGCCACATTCCTGGTGAGGACAGACACGGGAGAATTCCTGAGAGACAGCGATGGAAATATCCTGGTCTGGAACAATGGCCAGGCCTACCCTGCGGAAAGTGCTCCCAATTCCAAGGGGGAACTCCTTCCCAATGTAGATGGGACAGTCACCGTGGATGGTGTCCAGGCAAGGACGGTCTGGAGCCTCTTTCTAGACAGGGTGAAGGAAAAGACTGTTGAGGAATATGCAGCCATCTGCGGTGTTGACGCTCAGACCATAATAGACGTGGCCCGCGATTTTGCAGATGCAGGAAAGAGGGCCATGGCGGACTTCTATAGAGGGCCTGTCCAACACACCAACGGTGCCTTAAATGCCATGGCCATAGCCTACCTCAATATCTTAAACGGCAATTTCGACTGGATAGGAGGCGCCACGGGCGGCGGCTCCCACTGGCATGAGACAGGCGGAAAGGTGGAAGGTCAGGTCTCTCTAAAGACAGTGCCCAACGGTAACTCCGCCAAAGGTGTCCCCATCTCAAGGCACCATGTAGTCTATGAAAAGGATGCCCCAAATCTCTTTGCAAGGGACGGTTATCCTGCCAAGAGGCCGTGGTTTCCGTTCAACAAGGACTGGGCCTACCACGAGCTTTTGCCATCCATAAAGGACGGGTATCCATACCAGGTGGAAGTGCTGATAACATACTGGAACAACGTGTTGTACGCATGTCCAGCAGCCAAGGAAGTGGGTGAACAGATACTGGCTGATGAAAACAAGATAAAGCTATTGATCTCGTTTGATATATTGATCGGTGAGACATCCAAGTGGGCGGACTACATCCTCCCGGACACCACCTGGCTTGAACGCTGGTCCACCCCACACGTGGCCCCTGCGGTCCAGACCAAGTGTTCAGGGCTGAGACAGCCCCTTGCAGGGTCTTTCATAGAACAAGAAATAGACGGGAAGGTCCGTAGATTCTATGTGTCACCGCTTTCTAAAGGGAATGTTGCCCATGATTTCTGGAACGGGACTGAAGAGGCCCAGGGTCCACAGCTCATGGAGGATATAATGATAGCCCTTGGAGGAAGGCTTGGGATACCTGGGGTGGGGAAAAACGCCTTTGACACCTCCAATGCCGCCCCTGGCTATGACTGGAGATCAGGCCTTTATTCTGCATGGGACTGGTATCTAAATATCATAAATAACTTGGCCCTGGAATCAGGGGCTTCACCTGAGGAGATAATAGCAAAAGGTGGTGTGTTTGAGCCGGTAAGCGGCAATCCAGGGGATTCAAACGTGCTTTATGACGGTAATTTTGTGGCCCACAAGTTCAAAAAGATTCTCCACTTCTATGTGGAGGACCTTGCAACCACAAATGACGCCATGACAGGGCAGCCCTTTGACCCAATAGCCAAATACGAACCCACCAAGGACGTGCTGGACCGCCCGGTGACCTTCCCAGATGGCTTTGATTTCCACCTCATCACATATCGTTATGTACACCAGGCACAGGCCCGCACAGTGGCAAATCCATGGCTGAGACTCATAAGGCCTGAGAATTTCATCGAGATGAACGCTGATGATGGAAGGGCACTTGGAGTGAACACAGGAGACCAGGTTAGGGTCGTTGGTCCAAACGGGGTTGTTGCCCAGGGTATGGTGAGGCTTACTGAAGGAATGCGGCCTGGAGTAGTAGGCGTGCCACATTCCTATGGCCACTGGGAGATGGGGTCTAACCCCAACAATACCATAAACGGGCAAAGGGTGGCCACAGACCCCTCAAGGGGAGTAGGGGTTGCCATAAACCCGGTTATGATGCTGGATCCGCATCTAAGTGATGTCCCATTACAGGACAAGATAGGGGGCTCTGCCTCGTTCTACGATACCAAGGTGCGGATAGAAAGGGTTTAACAGACCATTGCTTAGAAAGGAGAAATAATCATGGCTCAAATAGGTTGGATACTTGATCTTACAAAGTGTACCGGGTGCCATACGTGCGAGGTTGCCTGTAAGGCCGAAAACAATACCTTTCCGCAGACGGCGCCTGTGGAGCTCAAATCCCCATTTTCGGCTGTAACCGTCAATTACAGGAGGGTGATAGAGATCGAAAAGGGAAAATACCCAAACCCCAGGCGGGTGTTTTTATCTGTGGCGTGTAACCACTGCAAGGAACCTGCCTGTATGAAGGCCTGTCCTGTGGATGCCATTACAAAGAGGGAAGAAGACGGCATCGTGCTCATAGACCAGGCAAAGTGCATAGGCTGCAAGTATTGCGCCACGGCATGTCCGTACGGGGCACCCCAGTTCAATGAGCACACAGGGGTGATGGAAAAGTGCACCTTCTGCATCCACAGGATCGAGGCTGGTCTAAAACCGGCATGCGTTGATGCCTGCGTGGGCGGCGCCCTGGACTTCACCTATGACCCAGACGCCCCAGGCGATTATCCTGACGAATTCGCAAATCCCAGACTTACCAAACCGTCCATTGAATGGAAGAGGGATAAGGTGAACGGATGAGCCGTACCCAGATAGAGGGCAGGGCCGAGCGTTTGCTCGGCCTTGCCAGTATCCTCCAGTTTGTTGCCTCATTTTTTTTCAATGGCCCTAGCCCTGAGCTGGACAGACTTTTAAGCGACGATGAGTGGCTAAAAAGCCTCCTTGAGGCGGGCCTTGTGGGAAAAGAGGCAGCGGAAAATATGGAAATCTTGACTCCAGAGGCGCACGCAAATGCCTTCTTCCATCTCTTTCGGGTACCCCGAAAAGGGGAGTCCCTTCCGCCATATGAACAGACGTATCTTAAGGAGCGGGTCACGGACCCGAGGGCCACCCCTGCTGTTGCCTGTAAGCTTATCTATGAGCAGGCAGGATATGACATGTCCCCTTATGAGAACATTCCAGCAGACTTTTTAGGCCATCAGGCGCGTTTTCTCTCAGAGGTGCTAAAAAAGGAGGCCGATGCCATTTCCAAGGGAGACCATGAGGGTGCAGATAACGCAAAGTCATGGAGAGTGGGCTTTTTGAGTGAACACTGCCTTTGGTGGGAACGATTTTCAAGTGATATAAAGGAAAAACAAAATGCCAGGCAATTTCTCATAATTTCAGACCTCATAAGGTCACTGGTGAGATTGCTTGAAAATGAACTGTAGTCTCATTTAAGATGCGGTAGCCCCTGGTGGGCAAGGGCTACCGCTATTCGAAGGAGTTCACCAGAAAAAAAGAAATTTAAAGTTATCTTATTAACAACCTTCTATTCTCTTCATCTTGGATTTACCCTTAATTTTTACCTTATCACCAGGTTTCAGTTTACACTTTCCATCCAGGATAATAACGAGTGTCTCCCCCTCCTTCTTTACCACTTCACCCTTGCATTTGATGCCTGAATAACCAGGAGATGAAAATCCCACAACCATGAAAAAACAAATGCTTGCCATTAAAATGAAAAGTCTCATACTCGCCTCCTTTTTTCGATTTTTGCATACCAATTTAAGTGTGCTGCCAATTACCGGAAGTCTATGTGGGTATGAAATAACAGTCCATGATAATGATCACTTTCACGTGTGATCAAAATCAAAATTTATATTTGATTCATATTTATTATAACAATGTTTACTTATGTTTTACATTAGTCACATAATATTGTGACATCAATCATTGTTTTTACTACTTATCCCACCTATACCAAGCTAAGACCGAATCTTTTTGGGTCTAATCCAAATCACAAAAAGGAGGGTGTTTTATGGAAAGGGTTAGGTTCAGACAAATGGCCTTGATTTTCTCTTTGGTACTCTTGGGGTTGATCATTCTTCCCAAGGCATTAAAGGCAGGTCCGCTCATGGAATTTGGAGACGAGGGCTACATCCAGCTCGACTTTAAACTTCAGGGCATCGCCGATTATGCTGATTTTGGTTCTGGGCTAAAAGGGGACGATGATAGGTGGGACTTAAATCTAAGGCGCACCAGGATTAGCTTAACGGGCTTTTTGAATGATACCTGGGGCGCCAAGTTTCAGACCTGAGGCGGGACCAGTGTGGACCGCCAGTTCGGCGGCACTGGTTTCTCCCTGGCAAACACCAACGACAAGGCCAACAGCCGGATGAGGGTTGTGGATGCATATCTCATAGGGCTCTTTGCAGATTGGCTGAACATCAAGGTGGGTATGACCAAGATCCCCCTTACTAGGGCGAATCTCGATGAGTGTTTTGCACCCCTTACCACCGAAAGGTCAAGGTTCGTCTATACCCCCTTTGGCCTGGATGCCACCAAGAGCAGCAGGGATATGGGGATAGTGGCATCTGGAAATTTCTTTGACGATCATCTCAAGTACTGGGCAGCCATCATGGAAGGGCGTGATGGCACAGCCAAATTTCCCAATCCCTTTATCGACAAAACCTTTTACACAAGCCCAGAGCCGGAGAGCAATTTAGAGTATGTACTCAGGATCCACTATTCCTTCCTTGATCCCGAAAACAGCCCAACCTCCATGGGATACAAGGGGACCTATCTTGGGAAAAAGGGGAAAATATTTACCATCGGTATTGCAGGGGCATACGAGGCCGATGCTGCATTTAAGCACACCGCACCAGTGGGGCCACCGGGTACCCCAGGTTTCTTTAACGCCAAGGTCCTAGACGACGACAGTGTGGACTACTGGGCCTTTACCACAGACTTCTTCCTTGAAGTCCCTGTGGTGGGTGAAGACGTGCTCACACTCACTGGCCTTTATCTCAAGGTAGATTTTGACGATGCATACAAGACTGCAAGGGCCGTTGGTGACATAAATACCATAGTAGGCGGCCTGGTGGGTCAGAGAGAGGGTTGGTATGTGAAAGGCGGCTATGTACTGCCTTTTAGGGTACTGGATGACGGGATGATTCAGCCATTCGCCCGGTACGAGCACTGGGACTATGCCAACCTCTATGGGGTGGACGATCAGACCATAGAGGAATATGGAGTTGGATTCAACTTCTTCCCGTTAGGGGACTTGAATCTCAGATTCTCCTTTGAATACCAGCACATGGAATATGACAAGCCCACCAAATTCGGTGATTACATGAGCCAGACAAACAATATATTTTATGATGATGCAGATGTCTTGACCTTTGAGTTTATGGTGACCATCTAACAAGCAAATCGGACAAAAAGCAAAAATATTACTGGCCTCCTTCATAGGGGGCCAGTGAAATCGTTCATAGGAGGGTTAATACCTTGAAAAAGATTACATTTTTTCTCATCTTCTTGGCCCTGGTCTTGATCTCTAAAACTTCTCAAGCAAAAGAACTCATAATCCATCTAAAATCTGGCAATTCAATCCATGTGAAATATGAGGGAGTAATCCAGGGAGTGACATTGCAAGGAGAAGGGGACGCCATCTCTGGCATTTCTATGCCCCAGGCCACCATCCAACCTGCGGTTCACCAGAGCAGAACGTCCGAATCCGCTAGCGGTGAATCATCTAAGGATGACAAAGAGAAAAAGAAAAAAGGCGGCTTTTTCAGGCTAAAATGGGCAAAACCTATTGATGATTATTAAAACACACCCTCTTCCACATCCCCTGTGGCAAGGCCCATGAGTCTCTCTTCATCCAATATCCTTATGTGCCGCGCCTTTCCCACTGGAATGAGCTCAATTATGCCCTGCTCACTCAATCTCTTTAAGGCACGTGAGACCACCTCCCTTTTGGTTCCAAGTAGTGAGGCTACCTCGGACTGGGTGAGCCGACACATAGAATCTCCCTTGCAGTCAACATTGGCCTGTCGAATGAGAAAAGAGGCAAGACGCTCTGGAACGCTCTTAAAGGTGAGATCATCTACTAGGTTTAAATATAAAGAAAGTCTCCTTGAAACGCACCCGATGAAGCGCTGTACAAGTCCTTGTTCCCTGGAAAGGATGTCAAGAAAGTCCTCTTTCTCAATGGCATATAAGAGGCTCTCCCCGATAGAGACAGCATTTGCAAAGGCACTTTCTACGAAAAGATTTCCAAGGCAAAAGAGATCCCCTGGTCCGAGGTGCCACAAGGTCAACTTCTTTCCAGTGGAACTTTGTTTAAACACCTCAATACGTCCCATCTCCACTATAAAGAGCTCATCAACGGGGCTTCCTTGACAAAAAATAAATTCATTAGATGAATATCGTCGCTTTTTTAATCTTGAGAGTATATTGAGAATTACCTCATCTCGTAACTCCTTAAAGGGCTCGAGCCCCTTTAAATAATCAAAAAGTGGACCATAAGAACGGGTGGTATTCACTTTGTCCAAACCTTTTACAGAAATATTGCCTATCATCTCATACGCCCCCTAGGTAAAAGATAATAAGTTTCTTTTTGCTAGTTAAAATAAGCTACTATTTCGTTTTTCCTACCTCCTTCACTATAAAAAGTCCCACTACTAGTAGGGCGAGCATTGCCCCTGTGTCATGAATGGTGAAGAGGATCTGTCTGGTATTAGGCTCATTTAAAAGGATGAGCATTAGACCTGTTATGGCCTGAAAGACAAGAATAAAGGCTCCGCTAAGGGCAATAAGGTTCCACTTGCCTCTACCCTTTAAGGAAAATGTCAGGGCAACCAGTGCAATTGGCCCCAGGAGCTTGTGAAAGACACCTAGCCCTCTTAATGCCTCCACAGAGAGGAATTTCCCTCCCAGGACCGTGATGGCCGGGCCAAAAAGTGCCACTGTAAGGATTATGACAGCAATCCTCCCATCTGTTCCAAGGGAGCCAAATGAAGGCAGCCCCACAATAGAAATATAAATCCCCAGAAAAGAGAGAAAGACAAGGAGCGACCAGTAGAATATGGGTGAGAGGTATTGTTGTCGAATGGCACCTGAAAGGACAAAGGCATAGCTGTAGCCCAGGGTCTTATAGTTTGGCACAAAGCCAAGCCTTCCGTCCTTGTCCCAGAGGCTTACCAATACAGGACGGAAAAGGAACTCCGAATCCAGGCTGTGGCAATCCTGGCATCCCCCGCTTCCAAGCGCTGAGGATGCAGGGAGAATATCGTGTGAATACTTGAACACAGAGGCATAGGGGCTTGCCTCAAATGGCATCTTTTCGAGTTTCGTCCAGGTATGGCCATCTCGTGTATATTCATCGTCTTTTACCAATACAAGATATGCACCCTTCTTTAATGGCCGTCTTGAAATCAGAAAATTGGCAGTTTCATGGAGTAAGGCCCTTATTTCATGAGGGGTGTTGACCTCGAGAAATCCATCTCTATTGTCATCCTTTATGGTTGAAAGCCCTGGGAAGTTCCTCTCTGGGTCCTTCTCATGGAGCTTCCACATGGTGAAAAAATCCTTCATGAAGACCATGCCCAGCCCCTTTTTGCCAGGGGTCACAATGCCAACCCACTGGCTATGGACCCTATTGAGGGGCCAGATCTTTCCCTTATACCAGCCGCGCTCAGGCACATACCAGGCATTTCTCTGAAATCTTGCGCCCTCCTTATGTACCTCGCCATAGTAATTCCAGGGACGGCCATCCGGTCCATAAAAAGACCATATCCGCTTAGGTGGTGGCCAGATACCAGGGGATAGATTGAATACCGTTGCGTCTTGAATGAGTGCCGCCTTTGCCCGTCTAAAGGGAATATGGCATGTTACGCAGGCGATCTTTTCGAGATGCCTTGGTGGAAACTCCTTGTGGAACATTTTAGGGGCACCGAACTTTCCACTCTGGTGACAGTCCCTGCATGTCCTGACCGTATTATCGAGGTCATCTCTTACGTGTCCGCCTGGATCGTCACCCTTTCCTATTTCATGAAGCTCCTGGCCCTGGATCTTTTTAGCACCAGCGCTTGAACCTGCCCAGTGACAATCTACGCACCTAAGCCTCGTCATCCTTACAGGGTGGCCAACGCCCCCTGCATCATATGATGCGCCACGTTTTTTAAAGTCACTCTCTCTATGACAATTAAGGCAGTTTTCTGATGGCACCTCTCTTACAACCTTTATCTTCACATGGCCATTTTCATCAAATCTTTTGAGGTCATAAACCACCCTGGGAGACGCCCCTTTCTTGATCTCGCCCTGGACCTCACCAAACCCTGCTCCAACAGTGGCTGCAAACCTGAAGTTAAGGGCCTTTAACTCCTTGTTTCGTGCTTCAAATCTATAACCAGGCATATGGCAGATCAGGCAATCTGCCTCAACGACCCCCGTCTTTGACCAGAGTGCCTTGTAATAGTCTCCGTCAAGCCCATTTTCACCACCTGGGACAAGGCCCTTTTTCTCCATAAAGACGTCATAACGATTCCCTCTTCTATCGAACTCTAGAGGGCCTCCGCCCGGGTGACAGACCCCGCACATGAGGACGAATGAGAATGAAGTCATGTCTATTTCACTGGGGGATGTATTTTGTTTTTCCGCCAACTGCGGAAAGAGAGGTGCAGGGGTTCACCACCTGCCTCCATATTGCCCAGGAGAGCTCACCCACTGGTATCGATCTTTCTGCCACTTTTGGGCATCTTCACCCCGACCTTGCTGAAAATGAAAGGCACTGGTTATCCGCTCGTAGTCATGGCAGGCCCCGCATGTGGCACGCGGGCTATAGGGCTCATTCTCATTCTTCCCATGCACTGGATCGATTATTGCGCCGCTCTCATCTCTCAAGAAAAAGGGAAGGCACACAGAAAAGGCCGCCCTCAAGGCCCTTTCGTCAGGGCTCCTTTTTTCAACTTCAGGCGTAAACGTAAGGGCCGAAGATTGCACTGAGGCCATAATTATAAAGAGAAAACCCCCGAAAAAGGATGATAGGATTAATTGCCTTGCCCTCATTTTTAACCCTCCTTTATTGATTCCCCGTCTATACCCCTGGTCTTAGATCGGGGTCTAAAATAACGTATATATCTTGTATGCGGTCATGATCACAATGAGTATGCCAAAGAGTTGCTTTAATCTTGCACTTGGTATGAAAAGGCTTGTAATCCTCGCACCCAGAAAGGCACCTATTGAACCCACCAGGATGAGTGTGATGGTAAGGTGTGGGTCCCACACTGCTGTATGGAGGTGGGGGATGAGGGCAGAGAAAGATGGTGGTGTGACCGCAAGGGCATTTATTCCAGCAGCTATCTTTGGTTCATAGCCAAGCAGTATGAGTGTGGGCATAAGTAGAAAACCTGGGCCAATCCCCAGAAAACCTGCCAGAATTGATATGGGGATAGCGAAAACGATGGCGAGCTTTAGCATGTTATCCCTTCTCGCCCCGCTTTCTTTTACGGGTCTAAAAAGGCTATATGCAAGATATGTGACAACGATAAAATAGACATATAGTATATACACCTGACTTATATAACGCGTTAAAAAGGCCCCAATGGGGGCGGCAAGGGTGGTAATAATAGAGAGCAGGATGGCGTCTTTCCAGATTATATTGCCGCTTCTTGCAAATCCAAACGTGGCAAAGAGGGCTGTCATGCCGTTTAATATGAGGGTAAGGGGTTGCACCTGATTCACAAGATCTGGCAAAAAGAGAGACAGAAATGGCACGGCCGAAAAGGCCACCCCAAGGCCCAGCATACCAGAGATCACGGCCAGCACTCCAAGGCCGACTGTCATAATTAATGTGGCTCCCATGACTTGCCTCCTTTTTTGTCCTTTTTAAGGCCTTTATAACCGTTCACAGGATCTAAGGTTTTGTTATTTTATTCCCCACTGTGTAAGCGCTCGCATGGTGCCGCAGATGCAAGGCGGCGGGTGCGCAGTCGTACTCCCTGTACTTCAAGCACCCGCCAACACAGCAGATGCGGTGCCATGCGAGCGCTTACAGGCCCTCTGGGTCCAAAATTACAATAGCCCTTCCCTTCCTCTCTATGAGGCCCCGCTCCTTCAACCTCTTGAGTGCCCTTGAGACCACCTCTTTGCATGTTCCAAGGCGCGATGAAAGCTCATCAAGGGTGATCCTGATCTCCCGTGAGCCACTGGATTCTGCCAGCACCTTGAGGTGCCCTGCAAGCCTTGAAGTGAGGTCCTTAAATGCGATCTCATCCACCATCACTGAAAAACAGGCGAGCTTGCCTGAAAGACACCTCAAAAGATTTGTTCCAACGGGCGGACAGAGGTTTATCACCTGGTCAACGACTCTGGACTCAAAGGAAATGAGAGTGGAGTCTTCTATCGCCACTGCATTGGCAAAGGCACTTTCTACATAGAGGCTTGCAAGACAAAAGACATCCCCGGGGGCATAGTTGAAGAGAGTAAGCTTCTTACCCTCAGGGTCGTCTTTATATACCTCGACAACACCTTTCATCACTACAAAAAGCCGCTCCACCCTGTCCCCTGCCCAGAAGATCGCCTCATCTTTTGTATAGCGCCTCTTTGTACCGGTCCTTTTGAATAGACTGAGGGCCTCTTCACATGCAGGGGCCAGTACCGGGACCTTTTTCAGGAACTCTATGTCATCTTTCGTGAGCATTTAGCCCTCCCTGGGGCGATGTCTCCGGAAAAGGAGTCTTTTAACTCAAAATAGCACGGCAAAATAGACCAAAATATACGTTCACTTCAAAAAAATTTTTCAGCTTATTGTTTTTCTTTTTTGTTACTTCTATACATTTTAACATTTGCCCGCTCCACAGTTATAAGGCCCTCTTTAATCACACCTTCAACATTCGAAAGGAAGTTTTCTATTTTGTCTTTAGTATCGACTAGTTCAATAATAATGGGCAAATCAAGAGAAAGACGCAATATACTTGAAGTGTGAATATGGCTGTTGGCACCAAATCCCATTATTCCCCTAATCACAGTGGCACCAGCTAATCCATATTCCTTTGCTTTTATTACAATCCATTCATAAAGTGGTTTCCCCTCATGCTTATCACTTTCTCCTATAAAGATTCTGAGCAGTTGGCCTTCAGACGAAAGTTTTGCTCTATTCATATTCTTATCTCCAGAGTAAAGAAGCGATCATTTGCCCAATAAATACTGCAGATAAACCAAGCAAAATATGTGCATTAATATTTATTAAAGCTATCAATATTCTTTTATTTTCTAATAAATTCATTGTTTCGTTGGCAAAGGTTGAATAGGTAGTGAAAGAGCCTAACAGTCCAATTATAATCAACAATCGAAACTCAATCCCAATGCCAATCCTCTCAATAATATGTGAAAATAGTCCAATCATCAGACAGCCCAGTATATTAACTCCCAAAGTACCATATGGAAATGAAATGCTGTTAGATAAATTTTGAATATAACCACTTATTAAGTATCTTAGAACTGCACCAATAAAACCACCTACGCCTATACAAATAGCTTTATACATAATAACCTCCACTTTTTTTTAAAAAGCAGAGGTCATCAGCATAATGCGGTTAAAGGCGGACCTCATCGCCATTGTATATTAGTTTTCGCTAAACTCTCTATTCATTGGTAATTCATTTTTGTCCTCTTTTGCAGTGCATCATCTGGATGAAGGGCTTGGAACACCCTCCGAAGCCGCCCGTCGCCTTGCCTCAAGCCACCTTATGCCCCTTTGCCTCACCCCATCAAAGAGATCGTAGAATATGGGGATGTAAAGAAGGGTCAAAAAGGTGGCAACCATGAGCCCCCCTATGGCCACCACTGCAAGTGGAGAGAGCCTCTCAAGCCCAAGGGCCCTCTGGGCCGCTATGGGGAGCATCCCGACAATGGTGCCTGAGGCGGTCATGAGGATGGGGCGCGTCCTCACCCTCACGGCCTGCTCTATGGCGTCTTTTAACTCTACACCCTTGGCCCTTGCCTTTTCAATAAAGTCAATGAGGAGTATCGAGTTGTTCACTACGATTCCCGCAAGGAGTATCATGCCCATGTTGGCTGGCATACATCCGTGTCTTCCCACCAGCACAAGCCCCCATGCAGCCCCTATCATGGCAAGGGGGATGGCCATCATGATGGTCACAGGGTTAATCCAGGACCTAAAGGTTGGGGCGAGGG
>WGBU01000110.1 GCA_015494155.1 Deltaproteobacteria bacterium
AATCCTATTGGGTGAAAGGGGACAAAAAAATGACCATTTCTAGTGCCCCGCCACTTGGGGCCCATATGTCTGTGGCAGGAGGGCTCCACCTATCTATAGAGCGTATCAAAAAGGTTGGAGGTGTTGCGCTACAGATCTTTACAAGGAACCAGAGGCAGTGGTCCCATAGGCCGCTTACTTATGAAGAGGGCCTGAATTTTTTAGAGGCGAGGAAGAGGTTTGGCATAAGACACGTCTTCTCCCATGCCTCCTATCTGGTCAATCTTGCTTCACCAAAAAGGGCCCTATGGGAGAGGTCCATTGAAGCAATGGTAGAGGAGCTAAAACGGTGTCATGAGCTTGGTATCCCTTGGGTGGTTCTACACCCAGGGAGCCACAGTGGTGTTGGCGTGGAAGAAGGGCTTTCGAGATGCGTAGAAGGCCTTGATGCCATATTCTCTAGGGTCGATTCATCTGAAGTTACATGTGGCATACTCCTTGAGACCACCTCTGGTCAGGGCACATCTCTTGGTTCATCCCTTGAAGAACTGGCCTATATTGTAGAGCAGTCGAGCTACAGCGATCGTCTGGGTCTTTGTGTGGATACATGCCACATCTTTTCTGCCGGATACGACATAAGGTCGAGTGAGGGCTTTCACTCGTTCTTTGAAGAGGTGGAGAGATTACTGGGCCAAGAGCGCATAAGGTTATTTCACCTCAATGATTCAAAGAAGGGCCTTGCCAGTAGAATTGATCGCCACGAACACATTGGAAGGGGCGAGATTGGGCTTGATGCCTTTAGATTCTTGCTCAATCACAAGGAGTTTTGTCGCATACCAATGGTGTTAGAGACCCCCAAGGGAAAGGACCTTGAGGAAGATGTGATGAACCTCGGTGTCTTGAGGGGGCTTTTAGAGAAAAAGGCCTAATGCCCCCTCTTCTTTTATTCTAGCCTAGAGGCCAAGCCGTTTAAGGGTGGCCTCCTCTGGGCGGCCTGAAGGGTCCCAACCCCTCAGCTTATAATATTCTGGGAGCATTTCATGGAGCCTGTTCACATTGCCCTTTTGGCCACCTTCTTTGAGGGCATCCTCAAGGAGCCGCTTTGGCAGGGTGTCCGATCCCTCCTCCATGCCCAGCTTGAAATTGAGTTTCCTCTCGAGATTCCATATCCTCTCGCCACACTCCATCATCTCCTCTAAGGTGTAGTTAAGGCCTGTGAAGCCATTTAGGAGATCTAGATAATCTTCTGCCCCTAGGGCAAAGGAGGTAAAGAGACATATCCCTAGGGAGTCGATGACTGCAGTCAGATCCTGGAAGGTCTTGACCCACTGGGCCTTTCCAGCAGTGGTCTGGGGATCGAGCTTCTCTGGTATGCCCAATACCTCTGGCGCAATAAGATAGCCACGCACATGACAGCCCCCCCTGTTGGAAGTGGCATAAGAAAGGCCCTGGCCCTGGACCCCCCTTGGGTCATATGCAGGGAGTTCTTGGCCCTTGACCGACATGGAGAGTTCAGGGGCACCAAAATGTTCTGCAAGCCTCTTTGAGCCCTCAGCAAGCTTGTCCCCCAGTCCTTGTCTAAACGTAAGGGCGTGTGTGTAATAGACTATGGCCTCTGAACTCCCAAAGGTGATCTCTGGTCCACTGCCTAGCTCCTCCCTCTTGATATGCCCTTTTTCGTAGAGTTCCATGGCACAGGCAATGGTAAGGCCTGCTGAAATGGTATCAAGACCATATAGATTACACAGATAATTGGCCTCAGTTATGGCAATGAGGTCCTTTACACCAGTAGCTGCCCCATATGCCCAGCCACTTTCATATTCTGGTCCCTCACCCTTGTTTCCTGTGGGGAGTGCTGTCACCCGTCCACACCTGATGGGACACGCATAACAGCCCTTGTTCTTCTTGAGATACCCCTTGTCTCTAAGGGCCTCGCCAGAGACCTCGCCCGTACCATCGAAGACGCCTGTCTGGAAGTTTCTAGTGGGATATGCACCATGGTCGTTGATGATGTTGTCGAGGACCTTTGTACCAAGGGCTGGGAGTGCCTCGCCAGTCACAGGGTGTCCGTCCAGCGTCTTGACCTTTTCCTTTACTATTTCGAGAAACCTTTCTTGATCGTTGGCATGGACCCTCTCATCCCCTTTTACTACTATTGCCTTAAGGAGCTTTGAACCCATGACAGCCCCCACTCCAGACCTACCTGCTGCCCTGTTCTTGTCGTTCATGACACAGGCAAATCGCACCAGGTTTTCTCCTGCTGGGCCTATACATGCCACCTTTGCACCAGCAATACCCACTTCATCCAGTATCATGTCTGTGGACTCATGGGTATCTTTGCCCCAGAGATGGCCTGCATCCCTTAGTTCCACCTGGTCTTTGTGGATCAAGAGGTATGTGGGGCCTTCTGCCTTCCCTACAAAGCACAGGAGGTCTATTCCAGCCCTCTTAAGCTCTGCACCAAAGTGCCCACCAGAGTTGGAACATGCAATGAGGCCTGTGAGAGGGCTTTTGCAGAGCACCATATATCTCCCCCCAGTTGGGGCAGAACTTCCTGTAAGTGGACCTGTGGCAAAGACAAGTGGATTCTCGGGTGAGAATGGATCGACATCTCCTGAAAGGAGGGAATCGATGTAGTAGGTCCCAACGCCTCTGCCACCGATGAATCTTTTTGCAACTTCCTGAGAAAGGCCTTCGCGCCTGATCTCACCAGAGCTTAGGTCCACCTTAAGCACCCTAATATCTGACTGGCTAGACATAATTCCTTACCTCCCATGCCCTATTTTTTCTGCACGTATGGGGACAACCATGCTGGCCGCCCCATTCACTTTCAATTTTTTACCCCAATTTGTATGTAATACAAGCTCTTAGTATGAGGCCGCTGGTATTTCTAGGATGCACCCTTGTCTCCATCGCCATGGCCTGAACCATCTGAGAACTGCTGTGATACCTGAATACCAACGAGCCTTGCCACGAGCACTGCCAAGAATATCTGCCCCACAATTGCCTCAGTGTGGCAAAGTGCTGAGGCCCCTGGGGTCTGTGGCAAAATGTCTCCATAGCCCAGGGTGGTGAGGGTGACAAAGCTCAGATATTGAAAGTGCTGGCGCATCTCAAGCGCACTCTGGGTGTTTTTCAGGAGGTCTCCTGCAAATGAGCCTGGTACCAAGAGTTCTAGGACCTCGTAGACTAGACCCCATAACATTCCAATGAGGAGATAGAGGGAGAGGGCTGCGCAGATGAGGCTAGAGTCCACCTTCTTTGCATTGAATACGTGGAGTGTGAAGGCATAGACCAGGATGGCCAGGTAGATGATGAGGATGGAGTTGTTAACCAGATAGGGGAAGTGGACGACATTCAGGACGTCGAGCCAGATCAAGAGGAGAGAGATGGCCATGAGCAGGATGACGCTTTTAAAGATGGGGTTTTCTTTGTTTATGGCACAGACAGCGAAAAAGAGCACAGAGGATATGAAAATAGATAGGATGACCTTGGCATAGGCCATGTCCTGCAAGAATGGGGCAGCCACAAGATACAGAAACAGCCAGATGAGGAGGTTGTGAAAGCTGTATCTCAGGGGTAAGAGTTGGCGATCCATATCAAAGAGGCGTATGGCCACCCTTGAGCGATGCCTTCAACACAGTAAATCCAACGATTCCAGACAGGATTGAGGCAATGAAAATCGCAATCTTGGCCTCGTCCACAAGGAGTGGGTCTTTGAATCCTAGCTCGCTAATGAAGATAGACATTGTGAACCCGATTCCTGCAAGTATGCTCACTCCCCAAATGTGGAGCCATCTCACACCCTGGGGTAGATCGGCGAGGCCCAAGACCTTGGACAGCCAGGTGAGTAATACGATTCCCACCTGTTTACCTATAAATAGACCAAATATGATCCCGAGGCTGAGATTGCCTGGAAAAGAGGCCATGGTTGCAGTATTGATGGTGACACCAGCAGAGAATAGGGCAAAGAGTGGCAGTATGACAAAGGCCTGTACAGGGTGGAGGTGTTTTTCCAGAAACAGCCCGGCAGGGATCATGTCGTCTGCTGTAAGATAGATCTTTTCAATGAGGTTCCACTGCTCCTTTGTGGCATAGGTCCGCTCTGCTCTGGTGAAACCAGATATGTCCAGGGTGTGTAGGGCAGTAGTGATGTCATCCAGAAAGGACTTTGCATCGATCTTTGGTCTTACTGGTACGAGGAGTGCTATGAGCACACCAGCTAAGGTGGCGTGTACCCCAGAGACCATGACGGAAGACCATGCCCCAATAGCAGGCACGAGATAGAGTATGGGGCGCCTCGATTGGAGCTTTACTGCGCCATAGAAGAGTAAGAGGAAGAATGCAGCCATTATCAGGCTCGTAATGTGAATTTCTGACGTATAGAAGAGAGCAATGACCAGCACTGCTATAAGATCGTCCACTATTGCCAGTGCCGTAAGGAATATCTTTAGGCCCGGTGGCACCCTATCTCCCAAAAGGGCCAAGATCCCCAGTGCAAAGGCGATGTCTGTGGCCATGGGCACTCCCCATCCACTGCTTGCTGGTCCCACGGGATTGAAGAAGTAGTATATGAGTGCAGGGACCACAGACCCCCCTATTGCCGCCAAGACCGGTAGGGTGGCCTTCCTCAAGGTGGAGAGCTCACCTAGAAGGACCTCTCTTTTAATCTCAAGGCCTACTACAAAGAAAAACACGGTCATCAGACCATCTTTCACCCAGTGGGAAAGCCCCATCTGATAGCTCTTGCCACCAAATATGAAACCTATCTCTAGGTGGCTAAGGTCGTGGTAGAGCCCCTTCCACGGCGAGTTGGCCCAGATGAGCGCTATAATGGTGGCAAGGATGAGTACGATACTCCCCGATGCCTGAGAGTGGAGGAATCGGTCGAAAAAGGTCCTCTGTGTGAGTTTACCCATGGAACTTAAATATACCCAAGGGATGTCGAATTACAAGCACTACATCGAATAAATTAGAGAAGTTTTTTTATATGTAATTAATTTTGCAAGAAATGGATAGATTCTTTTATATTGACAAGTATATGAAAATAAATATCCTGAAATTAGGCCATAGAGAGTTGCACTTAAATCCTTTCCCATCTCATTAAGCGATTCTCACTTTAATGGTGCGACGTGGAAAGGCCACCATTTATCCATGTATAGACTACTCCTCTTGCTCATGACCATCTGGAAAGTTCAGTAGCCAATTCATCGCAGATTGTGCAGCTCAAAGGTCTGCCAACGATATAGGGCTGAGTGTGCTTAGGCCTACTTTAGAGAGGAGGAATGATTATGTCTGTTTTTAAAGGATTAAATGGTCTTTTGGTAAATGTGTTGGCAACAATCTATCTTGTGGGGGTCCCTTTTTGGGGTATAGCCTACTCGGCCTCTTTAGATCTGAGCATTACTTTGGCTGAGTCTCCCATACTCGAGTCACTACCAACCATCACCTTGTCACCATCTCTCACCTTGTGTCCAGCAGATCTACCCAATCCAGAGGTAGAGCTTGTGGGAACAGAGAACTATACTGCCAATGGAAAACACTGGGTGAGATACATCCTTTCAGTGACCAATAGGGACGAGTATCCAGACTATCTTTTCTATGCGGCCCCAAATCTGCCGCCCTGTGGACTCAACACCAATTCCTCCAGGACATGGGTTTACATAGTGGACCAGGACGGAAACTATGTCTATGGCTTCTGTGCGCTCGGGTCCCCAGACGACATGGATGGCCTCTGGTTTGCCGTGGAAGAGGGCTCAGATCCCCCACCTGGCATAAAGGTAGTGATCAACGATAGGTATTGCGAAAAGGAATATGAATCGTCCCTCGTAAAGATCACCCCAAGTAGCTTTTCGCCCCCTCCAACTAGTGACCTTGAGTTACAGTCCAAGTGGACTAGTACTCCTCCAGTCATAGACGGGGTGATAACGGCTGGTGAATGGGATGGGGCTGGCTCACTTGTGCTCTACGATGTAAACGGCCTTGAACGCGGTACGCTCTATGTGAAAAACGACTCCTCCAACCTCTATGTCCTCCTGGACATGACAGGGGACAAGGGAGAAGACTCTAGCGGTGACTATTCGGGACTTGCCTTTGACATAGGTACAGATGGGGTCAAGAGCCCCTATGTGGATCTCAGGTTTGCACGCACCACTACTGGTGACTTTGGAATCCAGTGGGTTATGAGCGAGTACGGCTGGACCGGGATTTATACATCAACTGCCTCAGACTTTGCAGCAGGGTTCGGCAGTTCCTCTAGTGAGGCATCGAGTCACAGGATCTACGAATATAGGCTCGCCTTTTCCGAGATAAACATAGACTTTGATACGATCCTTGCTGGAGATGGCCCGATATTCCAGGCGCGGATGAGTGTAGAGGCTGTCTCTTCCACCCCTTCTTTCAGGGTCTATTATCCAAGCCACTACAACTCGTTTAAGAACCCCATGATACGCATCGCCCTGGGGGTCGGGACGATGTCCGTGGCCAGTGACGCACCCATAATTGCAGGGATAGGCCTTGTACCTCGCACCTTCATAGACCAGTCCACTGGGTTGGCCACTACTGGTCCATCAGACCAATTTGCAAATCTCAAAGACTCCCCATTTGGCGGACACCTGCGAGTCATGGGGAACGTCTCCAAGCTCTCCGCCCTGGGAATAAAGTACTATGCCATAGGCTATTGCAACATGGAGCTCTACGACTGTGCCCCTCTGTTCTCTACTGGATTCAACCTGGATCACTGGCAGTTCCTCCAGGATACTCGAACCAACTACTATTGGGATGCCACTAAAGGTAAATACATCCTAGATGCCGTCAGCCCCGAGACCATATACTCCAGCTCTGGATATCTCATACGGGTCTATCCGGTCTTGAGCCCGAGCCTCGACTGGTACATTCCAAACCTCCTGTTCGATTGGAGGACCACTGGCACCACCCCTGTGAATTCGGGCCTCTATCGCGTACACTTTTTTGGTTTTAGTGCAAAGGACATCTACTCGTTCATACCCACAGACATTGGAGAGAGCACCATGGTGGTGAGGATAGACAATACCAGGCCCGTTCTCACTGTGAACTCCATAAGCTACAAAGGGAATGATGTTGGTGCCTGTGCCATTGTGAGGCTAGAAGACGCCAACGACACCATAGAAGTAAATATAAGTGCATATGACCCAGATGGATACTTGAGGGACTTCAATCTCCATGCCCTCTATGGTGATGGCCAGAGCTTTACGTGTCACCAGGAGACCTATTCTGGTTACCTCTCTAGTGGTGGCACAGGACCGACCTGGAATCCTGCCATGCCCTCTGGGACCTATAGCTGTCAGGGGGATGCCCTAGACCACTGGGAGACCACCTGTGGCTATACCTTCAGGATCACTGGTTGGGACAGGGCCATAAATGGCTATAGCTACATCCACTACAGCGCTGATCATGAGACGATCACTATCCTCATGCCAGACTATGAGTTGTGTCAAACTGTGAGGTAGTGGGGAGAAACCAAAATAGACTATGGTTGACTGGGGCGCAATTGGTACGAGACCTGTTGCGCCCCAGTCCTCACCGTGCCTCAAGGACCATGATGGACCTTGCAGGCACTAAAACATATGGGCCGCCAACTGTAGATTGACTCTCTGGCCTCACTATGTCCCAGGGAGATGGGTTGGCTGTTGAGATGGCGAGATACCACTCGCGCCCAGGTATCACAGGGACCTCGAAGCGAAGCCCATCACTTTCCATGTTTAAGATGACATGAAGGTCCTCTTCCTCTCTCTTTAGGGCAGCCAGTGTAAAGGCAAGGTGCCTTGCGTCCTTGTTATCCCATGGCGGTGAGTGTAGGCGTGTCCCGTGCCATGAGATGTCTCTCAGCCCCCTGATCTCATCTGGTCTCCCTGTGAGATAACGGTTTCGCCTCAGGGTAGGGTGTCTCTTTCTAAAGGCTATGATCTCTCTTGTGAAGCGAAGCATATCGTGATTCTCTTCCATAAGTCTCCAGTCGAACCACCCCAGTTCATTGTCCTGACACCAGGTATTATTGTTTCCATGTTGGGTCCTCAACACCTCGTCTCCTGCTAGGATCATGGGGACCCCCTGGCTCAAAAATAGTAGAGAGATGAGATTCTTGGCCTGCTTGCGCCTTAGGTCCAGTATGGATGGGTCATCAGTAGGCCCTTCTACGCCACAGTTCCAGCTAAAGTTCTCGTTGGTTCCATCCTGATTGTCCTCACCATTGGCCTCGTTGTGTTTCTGATTGTAGCTCACGAGATCCCACAGGGTAAAGCCATCGTGGCAGGTGATGAAGTTGATGGAACTCGTTGGCGGTCTCCCCGCTGCCTCGTATAGGTCTGATGAGCCTGCTATGCGGGTTGCCACCTCTCCCACAAGGCCTTTATCTCCCCTTACGAACTGGCGCATGACATCCCTGAAGCGCCCATTCCACTCAGCCCACCTGAAACCAGGAAAGCTCCCCACCTGATAGAGCCCAGAGGCATCCCATGCCTCTGCAATGAGCCTGGAGTTGATGAGCTCGTCTGAGAATTCTATGGCCCATACAGTTGGGGCATGGTGCATGGGAGTGCCATCCTCTCCTCTTACCAGCACAGAGGCCAGATCGAACCTGAAACCATCGATGTGGAATTCCCTCACCCAGTATTCGAGGCAGTCTATGATGAATCTCGTGACTAGCGGGTGGTTGCAATTCACAGTGTTGCCACAGCCTGTGTAGTCCACGTATTTGCATCGGTCAGAGGGGTCGAGGTGGTAGAAAATTTCGTTAAAGAGCCCTTTAAAGTTTATGATAGGTCCATCGTCTGCACCTTCGGCAGTATGGTTCAAGACCACATCCATGATAACTGCAATGCCAGCACGGTGCAGCGCCTTTACCATGTCTTTGAGTTCATCGAGCCTGTGGGCAGCCAGTGGATCTGAAAAGTATGCCGCATGGGGGGCAAAAAACGAATGTGTAGAATAGCCCCAGAAGTTTTTAAGCCCCTTCTGTCTAACCCGCTCTGGGACATCTTGGGCATCAAAGGCCATTATGGGCATGAGTTCCACGGCCGTGATGCCAAGGGATTTGAGGTAGGGGATCTTTTCTATGAGACCCTTGAATGTCCCTGGTGTAGATACCCCTGAGGAGGGATGCTTTGTAAAGCCACCCACATGTAGTTCGTAGATGATCTCTTCTTCTGGTGGAACAACTAGGGGGGTATCCCCTTCCCAATCATATGATGGTGTTTCTGGCACCACAGCCCTCATGGAAGGCCAAGGGCCTTGGCCATTGAGGCATGCAAGGGGTCTATCCCAAAAGAGATCACACACTGCCCTGGCCCATGGGTCTAAAAGCTCTCGCCCTGGATGAAATCTGAGGCCAGAGTGGTTACACTCACGAGGGCCATCTGCCCGCCACGTGTAGGCAACTCCTGGGCCAATGCCCTCGACAAAGACGTGCCAAAAGAAAAAGGTGCGGTTTATGTCTGGGTCAAGGCCAATGGTGGCAAAGGGCCTCTTTGCCTGGGGGGACTCATAGAGGATGAGTTCCATCTTGGTGGCGTATCGAGAGAACACACAAAAGTTCACACCATGATCGTTTTGTGTTGCCCCTGGTGGATACCTGTGGCCTGGGGCCAACCTGAGGGATCTACGTGATGACACTGGGCCTGCTCCTTCCAGTCCTCTCTGTGATCTGGGCAAGTGTACTGGCCGCATGGATGAGTGATGCGAGGAAGGCCTGTGGGTCCTGGTCTAGTTGTTTGTTGTCGCGTGTGGGGCGTTCTATATAGACCCTCAGGGTCGCACCCTGGGTCCCTGTACCAGAAAGTCGATAGACGACTCTCCCCTTTGCCTTAAAGAATACGCGGATCCCCTGGTGTTCCACTCTACTACCATCGATAGGGTCGGTGTATGAGAAGTCGTCACAAGACTCCACGGTCTCATCCCCAATGGTGGTACCAGGCAGGGTTCTGAGCCTCACCCTGAGTGCGTCCATGAGTGCATGGGCCTTGTCTGGGTCTAGGTCTTCATAGTCGTGGCGTGTATAGTAGTGCCTGCCATATCGCCTCCAGTGTTCTTCCACGATCTCTCGAACGTCCTTGCCCCTTTTTGCAATGATGTTTAGCCAAAAGAGGATGGCCCACAGCCCATCCTTTTCCCTCACGTGGTCCGACCCTGTCCCAAAGCTCTCCTCGCCACAGATGGTGATCTTCCCGGCGTCTAACAGATTGCCAAAGAACTTCCATCCTGTAGGCGTTTCATAACATGCGATTCCAAGGTCATGGGCCACTTCGTCTAGTGCCATGGACGTGGGCATTGAGCGCGCCACCCCCTTGAGCCCATCTCTGTATGCCTTTACAAGATGGGCATTGGCAGCAAGTATGGCCACGGAATCAGACGGTGTGACGAAAAATTTCCTGCCAAGGATCATATTTCTGTCACCGTCGCCGTCCGATGCAGCCCCAAAGTCTGGTGCCTCGTCTCCGTAGAGCATATCCACCAGTTCCCTGGCATAGGTGAGGTTTGGGTCTGGATGGCCGCCACCAAAGTCAGGTAGTGGGTCACACCTGTAGAGGCACCCTTTTTCTGCCCTCAGTCTATTCACAAAGATCTCTCTGGCGTAGGGTCCTGTCACGGCATGCATTCCATCGTAGATCATTCTAAAGCCCTTTTTTGTGAGGAGGTCCTGTATGGCATCGAAGTCAAATAGTCTCTCCATGAGGTCAACGTAGTCTTTTACAGGGTCTATTACCTCAATTACAGTGTCGAGGACTTGGATCTGTCCCAGGGTACTTACGTCTATCTCCTCGATGTCCAATATAAAATAGTGATCGATCTTGAGGGTCTCTTCATATATGGCGTCTGTCACCTTCTGGGGCGCTGGTCCTCCATTGGGCGTATTGAACTTGATTCCGAAGTCTCCCTCTGGCCCGGCTGGATTATGGGATGCAGAGAGGATGATGCCACCGTCTAGGCCATATTTCCTTATAATATGAGAGGTGGCCGGAGTGGATAGGAGCCCGCCTCTTCCCACCATGATCTTCTTGGCCCCATTGGCAACGGACATCTTGATAATGGTCTGGATCGCCTCATTGTTATAGTATCGCCCATCACCGCCTACCACGATGGTCTTACCATTGAGTCCACCTATGGTGTTGAAGATTGACTGTACAAAGTTTTCTAGATAGTGCCTCTTCTGAAAGACTGGGACCTTTTTCCTGAGCCCAGATGTACCAGGCCTCTGATCCTCAAATGGCGTGGTCTCTATCCTAAGTACTTTAGCCATCCAACCTCCTCCTCGAATTTTTTCTTTGTCTATTAAGTTCTTACTATAACACAGAAGTGAGCATTCCAACTACAAAAAAGACCGGTTAAGGGTGACCA
>WGBU01000111.1 GCA_015494155.1 Deltaproteobacteria bacterium
TCATTTTATTAGTGCCCATAATTGGAAAGAGGCCATCACAGCAGGAGGCGTCGATAAGATAGCACTACCATCACCTGAAAGTGCACCATATGGTGCCAGCGCCAAGTTGGCACTCGAGAGGGTAGGCCTCTTTAAGCGCCTGAGCCACCAGCTAGTCTATGCACAATCTGTGGCCCAGGCATACCAATTTGTAGAGATAGGTGGCGCAGACATGGGCTTTGTGCCCTTGTCATACATAAAAAAAGGTAAAAGTGAGAGAGTCGGCCACTTCTGGCACATCCAAGAGGCGCCCTTGGTTGTCCAGGCCATGTGCCGGGTCTCCGCCAGCACTAGGGCAGAAGAAGCCCGCATATTTGAGGATTTTATCTTGTCAAAAGAGGCAAAGGACGTGATGAAGAGATTTGGATATAGGTGAGGAAAGAGGTGGACTACTACCCCATTTACTTATCATTCAAACTGGCAATGGTAACTACTCTGATACTCGTCTTTCTTGCCTGCCCTATGGCATCCCTTTTGGCATACTCTCAATTTAGGGGAAAGCCTTTTTTAGAGGCCTTGGTGAACCTCCCACTGGTACTTCCCCCCACGGTGTTAGGCTACTATCTTCTACTCTTTATGGGGCCCAGGGGGCCTATGGGTGCTCTATTTGAGGAGGTCACGGGTGAAAGGATCATATTCAGTTTTCCAGGTATAGTACTGGCCTCACTAGTCTATAGTCTCCCCTTTGCAGTTCAGCCCCTCAAAAATGCCTTTGAACGATTAGATACCCGCCTCATAGAGACAGCATATGTCCTAGGTCTATCTCGCACAGAGACCTTTTTTAGGGTGATATTGCCCAACAGTGTTGGAGGTCTCATGGTTGCCATCATACTCACCTTCGCACATACAGTGGGGGAGTTTGGAGTGGTCCTCATGGTGGGGGGCAGTATTCCAAAGGAGACAAAGGTCGCCTCCATAGCCATCTATGAATATGTGGAATCGCTGAGATACCATGAGGCAAATCTCATTTCACTCCTCTTGTCTGTGCTGAGTTATTTGGTGTTAGTGCTGGTCTTTTTTGTAAATAGGAGGGAAAGAAGATGTTAAAGGTGGTATTGAGAAAATCTCTCCCCAACCTTGAGATCGATATTGCCTTTTCCTGCCCTGATGGCGGCCTTTTAGCCCTCGTAGGGCCGTCGGGCTCTGGAAAGACCACCATTTGTAGAATGGTGGCCGGTCTAGACCGCCCAGACGAGGGAGTGATAATATGTGGTGAGGAGACATGGTGCGACACACATGCCCATAAATGGATCAGGGTGCAAGAAAGAGGCATTGGATTTCTGTTTCAAGACTACACCCTCTTTCCACATATGAGTGTGTGGGAGAACATTAAGTTTGCAACAAAAGACCTCTCACTCTCCCAAAGGCTTTTGTACCTCTTGGGCATAGAGCATTTGAAGGACAGAAGGCCCTGCTCCATCTCTGGAGGTGAGAGACAGAGGGCAGCCCTGGCCCAGGCCCTTTCAAGAAGACCCAAGGTGCTCATCTTAGACGAGCCCTTTTCGGCCCTGGACCATGCGACTAGATCGAGCTTGAGGCGTCTAATACTCGATATAAAGAAAAGGTTTTGCCTGCCAATAATATTTGTAACCCACGACCTCTACGATGCCTACGCCCTTGCAGACGAGATCGTCCCTGTATCCCATGGAAGACATGCACCAGAATGGCTCGCTGGGGTTGAGGCGTCTCTTTTGGGAGCACCTCCCGTCATAAGACTTGAGGCGGACCAGAGTAAAGCTCGGGATTCTCTCAATGGGGTGTCTTTTTAAAGGAAAGAGGAATTGTAAAACGGCGAAAAGGGTTTAATCTATCCTTATGAAAGGTATGGGCTTTAATGCAATGATATCCACCGACTGGAACGAATGTCTTGCCCCTTCAGGGCCATTCGATCCCATTTCGTTTGCCTATCCACACCTTTCCCAGGAGCTAGAATCTATCTTCAGGCTCTATACGGGCAATAAGATGACCCTTGGCCAGGTCGTCGAGAGGATCAAGGGGTTATTGTCTAAGCCCTTTAAAAAAGAACAGATGGATGCGTATCTCAAGTCGAATTTTACCACCTATAAAGGGGTGCCAGAATTTATCGAGTGGTGCGCCAGTAATGACATCCTTTTTATGATCAATACCACTGCATCGATTGGTTTCTTTCAGCGTGTATTTGCCCTTGGACTCTTGCCCAGGGTACATGCCCTCTCGGCCCACGACATGTTGGTCTATGACCCTCTGCCAAGCGACCCACCTATCATCCTGCCCCTTCGAGAGACCAGTGACAAGGCGACCAACACGAAGAAAGTTTCTGAGGAGATGGGGATTCCACCAGAAAGGATATTTATTATTGGAGACAGTGGAGGAGATGGCCCTCACTTTAAGTGGGGAAAGGCACAGGGCTGTTTCCTCATTGGGAGTATGACCAAGCACTCACTCCAAGAATTTTGTACCACCCATGGTGTCGCGATTGATGCCTATTTTGGAGTGCGTTATGAAAAAGGGGAGGGGCGGGACCTCAAAAAAGAGATGGAATATGATTTTATGGA
>WGBU01000112.1 GCA_015494155.1 Deltaproteobacteria bacterium
CTATGTGGAATGATGAGACTGGATTTTCGCTCATAGAGCTTATAATCACCATCATTGTCATAAGCCTTGGGGCAGGGGTGATCTATTCCTTCCTAGAGGCAGTGGTCTCAAGCCCCGAGCCATCTCTACGGGTGAGGGCACTGGCCCTTGGGAAGGGGCTCATGGATGAGATAGTGGCAAAGCGGTGGGACGAGAACTCGCCACTTGGTGGTGGCAACACCACTTCGCCCTCTACAACCCTTGGGCCAGATGGAGGTGAGACGGACCGTACCCTCTATGACGACGTAGACGACTATAATGGCTTTTCAGAACAAGACACATTCAGCGACCAGGAGGGGAACACCATCCAGGTCCAGGGTGTAAGGCGCTGGGTGAGGGTAGATTACATCCTGGATAGTGCCACCACCATTGATAAAAACACACCCTCCCCAAGCACAAGCCCCACTAATACAAAGAGGATTGTGGTATCAGTGAGTACCCCTTCAGGAGAGGAATTTAGGCTGGTGGCTACGAGGTGCAACTATTAGCCATGGCGTATTTAGTCTGTGAAAGGGACAAGGAGAGGGGATTCACCCTCCTAGAACTCATCATGGTCCTCGTGATAATTGCCATACTCTCGTATGCAGGGGCAGACCTCATTGTCGGCCCCTTTAGGGGCTATAAGGAGACCGAGACCAGGGTCACCCTCTTTGAAGAGGCGAGGCTGGCCCTGGAAAAGATTGCAGCGGAGCTTAGACTTGCCATCCCAAATGCCATCTACTGCCCAGACTCCACCACCATCCGCTTTGGCATGATCGACTACGCCACCATGGAACAGTCAAATGTATTTGGGATGTATAAATTGGACGGCGATGCATCCCCCATAGACGAATACATAACAGATGTGAATTCCTCTGCACCAACGGGGGCGCTCATATCTATCTATAACAGGAGGTGGCAGGGGGACTTCAAAGGTGGGGCCAGGATATACGAGGTGAAAGACCCTGGGCCACCCATGCGACTCGATGAACAGGTAAAGCCAGGTGCATATCTGAAGGAGTCGCGTCGTTTTTACATCGTTAGCCCTTTTTCCGTGGAATACAACTTGTCTGGCCAGACCATATACAGACGAAAGGCCCCTCTATCCACCACAGGGGTGGGCAGTTTTACTGACCCCCATCCACTGGTGAGGTCTGTAAAGGGCTTTGAAGTGCACTATTCCCCGGGGAATACCATCAGAAACGCAGTTGTGAGCATAACGCTCAAACTTGGTAGCGACGAAGGAGAAAATGTCACACTCCACAGCGAGATACACATACCAAATGTGCCATAGGGGTCTTGGGCCTGGGAGGAACCCCCAGTCTGGGGTCTCACTCTTGGCTGCCCTATTCTTTCTTGTAATTGTGGGCCTCTTTGGAATCTTGTCTTTAAGGATCATAAATATGGGGACGATAAGTTCCTCAGAGGAATACCTCTTTAATCAAGGGGCCTATTCTGCCCTGGGGGCCAGGGATCTCAGGGTACTATACCTGCTATCCAATGGGGCGACTGGCTGGGATGGCACAGGGTCAATACGTATTGGTCCATGCACAGTTACCCAGGCTGGATATTCGGAATCAGGGGACAAAGACCTGTATGGTAACAATGTAACTGTGATCCGCTTCAGGTTGCAGGCCTTATGCGGGGCAGAGGGGCAACCTATAGGCCGCACATGGGAGGCAGTAGTAAAGAGGTAAGGAGGAAAGGCATGAAAGGGGACCGTGGTTTCACGCTCATAGAGCTCATCATAGTAATAACTATAATCGGAATCTTGGCTTCGATTGCCATTCCACGCTTTATCGGCATCCAGAACGAGGCGAAGAAGGCGCGTACCAAGGCCACCCTGGCAGCCATTAGGGCGGGGATCGAGCTTGCCCATGCAAAGATCCTGGCAACTGGTGTAAATACCGGGACAGGTGGCCCCAATCCAGACTGGCCCACCCTAGAGGAGGTAAGGCGAAATGAACTCTTTCTGGCAACTAGGCCAGAGAGCATCAGGGGCCTCAAGATTGTAAAGACCGACGAGCAATACAATACCATAGAAAACCAGGGGCTCCCCCCTTGTATGCTGCCAGATATCCCCTCCTCTATGATCGGACGGATGAACGATGTGGCAAGGCGCTCGCTGGCCCAGGCAACAAGCAATCCGAGGTTGGCAGACGAGTCTAGTTGTTGGGCCTATTATCCAGGGGATGAAAGGGACCGTTATGGGCGCATTGTAGATGCAATCTTCTATGTGAACGACGATCGGCCCAACACCGAGAACGTGGACCTTACGAACAGGGTCCCATCACAGTGGTAGGCAAGGGGATAGGTCTGGAGAGAGCCTGTGAGTAAGCTCTATGACACCTTGGAGAGGATACACAAGCTAAATGGACATAAGACAAGTGGCGTCCAGGGCCCATTGGGGAGGCCTTACCTAAGGTCACAAAAAAGGGAGCGCACATGGTTTGGGGTCCTTATTCTAGGGATTGCCTCGGTGGCCTTGGGCATTGCCTTCTACCTATTTTTACCCCAAATGAAGACGCACTTAAGTTGGCAACAAAAAGAGACTCTCCATGAAAAGAGACACGGGAAGGCAGTTCAGCAGTCTAAGGGGCAAGGGAGCTTTCCCAAAAAGGGAGGGCAGAGAGGCAGGCTGGACCCAGTGGCTTTGAACAACCGTGCGGTGGAACTCTTTAAGGAAAAGGCATATTGGGACGGACTCTTTCTGTTGGATCAGGTTATAGGGGCCCATCCTGACTTTGAACCTGCGTATGAAAACACCATCTATGGGCTCGTACAGATGGGACTCTATGGCGCAGCACAGGAATACTGTAAGAGGCTACGAGCGAGGTTTGGTGACACCGAATGGCTCAGGGAGAATCGCCAATCACTCCTTAGCCTCGGGATCGATCCAGATACCTAAGGGGACGGGGCAGTCAATTGTTGGGATTAAAGGCTGGGATAGGTATAAACAAGTGGGGCTATTGTCTCACCCTAAAAAAGAGGGGCGGAGAGGCCAAGATAGCCCTCCAAAGGCATTTTGAGGCCGCAAGATCGGTCAAAGATGCCCTTGATGAGTGCCTTTCTCAGGCAAAAGGGCGTGGGATACCCCGTTCGCTCTCTATAGGGCTCCCCATTTCACACATAGAACTCATAAGCATCAAGGTCCCAGAATTGCCCCAAGAGGCAATCAGGGATGCCCTCAGATTTAGGCTTAAAAAGATGGTCTCAAGACCCATAGATGAATATTCCTTTGACTTTGTGGAGATAAAGCGTGAACAAGGTGCCATTCAGTTCGAGGTCTATCTCCTGGACCTCGCCCTATTCAGGGAATTGGATACAGTAGCAAGGAGGTATGGCCGAAGGATCACGGCCATTGAGCCAGATATCTTTAGCATCTCGGCACACCTTCAGGTACATGCCCCTCTCTATGCAGAGGGAGGGGCGATGGTCGTTGCCATTTGGCATGATTCCGTCTCCTTGGGAATTTTAAGTGAAGATCGAATTTGTGTCTCTAGGTCCATAAACCTCACACTCCCAGCACTAGACCAAGATGGCCAGACATCCAAAGAGATACCAGAAGAGGACCAGGGACCAGACCAGGAGGACCTCCTCGTCCGTTTTGGTATTAGTGGCGGGGGGCAGGACAAAACAGAAGATGCCATGACCCCATCCAACCTCTCACTTGAAGAAGTACCTGAAATCAATGAGGATGACCCTCCCCCCCTTTCAGAGCCCGCGATCGATCCTATGGAGGAATATTGTCAGGACATCCTGGTACAGATCATGCGTACCCGCGACTACTACACATCGGTCCTCAAGATGGGTGTAGTTAAACGTATAGCCATCTTTGCGCCGGAGGAGTTAGGGCCAAAAGTAAAAAAGTGCCTTTTAGAAGAGATGGCAGTCGAGGTGGATTTCATGGGTGAGCCACTCTGTAGAGCGGCCATGGGGGCTGCAACGAGATAGAAAAAGATGATACGAAGAATTAACCTCGTACCAGAACCTCCTTTTCACGAGGTCCTAAAGAAAAGGGCCAATATATTGGCCTCTATACTCCTAATCATTGCACTAATTGTCCCTGGTGTGAGGCTTGCCATATTTAAACAGGAGATCCAGCACCATCTACAACTCGCATCTACCCTTAAAAAGGAGGCAGATGAGGCAAAGGCACTAGAGGAAAAGGCCCTGGCACTCAGAAAAGAGATAGACAAGCTGCACCAAAAGATCTCCACTACCCAAAAGGAGGTCTACGAATTGGGCAAGAGACAGAGGCTCGTCCCAGACTTTAGAGGTGCACTCCTCCAGATAGCCCTTGCCATGGAAAAAGACATGAGGCTTAAACGCGCATTTTTATCCTTTAATGAGGGCACCCTTGAGGGAGAGACCAGACAGGTGGCTTCAATACCCACCTTTTTGGAACGGCTCAAAAAGGGGCCTGGACCCATTAAAGATGCAGAAATCGTGGAGATAGAAAAGGTAAAGGGAAACAGGGCAGAAGTAGTCTACACCTTTAACGTACACCTTGGGCTAAAAGGGGCCATGGAGAAGAAACGTGTGGAGTGATCGCCTGATTTCTCAATTGAGGACACTGGTTTTTCAACTAAAAAAAGACCCCAAGGCAAGAGATGCCATAAGGCCCTTGGTCCTCGCCATATTGTTCGTTTTTATACTCAACTACGTGATAGATGTATTCTACCTCGCCCCATATGAAAGGAAGCTTGCCTCGCTCAAGGCGCAGGAATCGAGCCTTAGACAGGCCTTAAAAGACCGTGATCTCTATCTCACAACCCTCACCCGCCTTACCCGCGAAAGGGAGGTACTAGACCAGAAGTTAAGGCGCCTTGAATTTAAGAACAGAATACTCCATCTAGAGAGGTCAAAGGTGGCCAATATAGATACATTTAGACGGATTCTACTTGGCATAGGGCCTGGAATACCACATCTAACGTCCTTCGACCTGGTGAAGATTGTACGGCAAGAGAAAGGGGATGGCGGCATTACTGCCCTTCAAGGTGAGCTCAACTTTACTGAACTATTAAAATACCTCGACTATCTAGAGAGACGCCAAGAGGTGGGCTATCTGGACAAACTAAATATCACTGAAGATTTTTGTGATCAGGGCCGAAAAAAGAAAAAAGTCTTCGTGGACGAAGAAAAACTGTGTTTCCAATTGGTTGCAGGGCGAGAACACGTGGTGAACAAAGAAGGCAACAGACGATGACGCCATTAAAATCCATCTCGGCCATGATAGTACCTATGCTACTCTTGTTAGGGTCTGGTGCCATAGCAGCCAGGCCCGTGGTACTATCCATACCCAAGACACCCTATTCTTGGGACGGAAATTATTCTTCAGTGACTATCGCCCGGGTAAGAAATCCATTTGTATGGCCTGAGAGGCCGCACGGCCCATCCCCCTCTCTGATTAAAAGGGGACAACACGTACTACAGGCCATTTTGTGGTATAGTTCTAGGCCCCTTGCAGTCATAGATGGAAGACTAGTTGGAGAAGGAGAGGCCGTGGGAGATGCACTGGTAGTCTCTATCCACGAAAAAGGGGTGACCTTAAAACATGCAGACGGAGCTACCACCATGCTCCAGGTAAAAGATGAATTTTTAGAGGTATTTTCACCGTGAAGAGACATTGGTCATACGTGATAATAGTGGCCGCCATCCTATTTCTCGCGGTTGCACATTCCTTTGCCAAGGAAGACAGTACCCCACATGACCCGGAATTCATAGAAAAGCTAAAGGCGGTCCCAGTAACAATACACTGTCGTGATGCAGAGATAGGCCTGCTCCTAAGGGGGATCGCCAAACAGGCCGGCATCAATATCTATGTCCCAGAGGATGTAAAGGGGAAGATCACCTTGGACTTTGAAGACGTGACCCTTTACGACCTATTTGCCACAATAGTCTCCTCCCAAGGGCTCCGGTATGAGGAACGAAATGGAATCGTATTCATCAGCCGTGGGGCGGCAGGCATGATGTCTTACAAGAATCTCACTGCCCGACGGATAGAGATCATCATTGGAGATGCCCAGGACTACGTGGACATCCTCACCCCTCTTCTCAGTCCAATGGGCCGGATAAGGACCACTACCATCTCACAGAATACAAACGATGTTGACACAGACTCAGAGACCAATCTCAACAACATAAAAAAGTATCTCATCGTCATGGACACCCCAGACAGGGTGCTCAAGATACTCGATCTCGTAAAACGCATAAATCACGCCATACGACAGATCTATATCCAGGCCCGCATCGTCATGATAAACAAGGAGGCAAAAGAGGAGCTTGGGATTGCCTGGAGTTTTGAAGAACGTGGAGGGAAGCTTTCGAATGTAATAGATGACCTTAGAAAGAGCGGAGACAATCAGGCACTCTGGGACCTTGTAAAGAACAGTGGTGCCTTTAACCTCAACGCCTCTAGCACCTTGACCCTTGGGATCGTCAAGGACGCCTTGAAGATCGACGCCGAAATAAAGGCCCTCCAGGATCGCAATCTTGCAAAGGTCCTCTCTGCACCGCGTGTCATGGTCCTTGACGGGGAAAGCGCCATCATCAAACAGGGACAAGAGGTACCCTATGTCACCACGAACCGCTTTGGAGAGAGTAATGTGGAGTTCAAAGAGGCCATCTTGAGCCTCAATGTGGTGCCCACTATCCTTCCCAACGACTATATTGTGCTCCAGGTCTCCATCACCAACGACAGTGTGAGCCATCAGGTCTTGGCAAACAACTACCCACTCCTGAACAAACAGGCCATGAGTACAAGCCTGTTCCTTAGAGATGGGGTAACTGTAGTCATCGGGGGTATCCAGGTGAAGAACGATGCCAATGGCGAGCTACGGGTCCCCATCCTCTCCAATATTCCCCTCATAGGGCGGGTCTTTAGACACACCATCAAACAGAATGACAACATGGAACTGCTCGTATTCCTCACTCCACGAGTAGTACAGATGTCTCCAGAGGATTTTCTTGCCTGGGGCGGGAAGGAAGATGAAGAGACAAAAAAAGCGGCTCGGTGACATACTCATTGAGGCAGGTCTCATAAACTCCACAGACCTTGCCAGTGCCCTAGAATACTCTAAGAAAAAGAGCCTCAAGCTGGGAGAGGCGTTAAAAGAACTGGGGCTTGTAAATGAGCACGAGCTATCTAAGGCCCTTTCACGGCAACTGGGCATCCCACTTGTGGACCTCGAAAGGATCGTACTGGACCCATCTCTTGCAGAGGTCCTTCCAGAGATCATAGCGAGGAAACACCTGGCCATCCCCCTTGGCAAGAGGGGACGGGAGTTCTTGATAGCAGTTGCAGACCCGCTCAACATATTTGGAATAGACGAGATAGCGCGGCATCTGAAAGGTAAAGTCACCCTCTGTATTGCACCAGAATCACAGATACAAAGGGCCATCGATAGATTATACGGCGCTACGGGGAGCCAAGGTAGAGCAGCTTCCATCGAGACAAGGCCAGGCGATGCCTCAGGAACCGAAGAAGACACAGAGGCCGTCCAGCTAATAAACGACGTAATATTACAGGCCGCCAGGGAGGAGGCATCTGATATCCACATAGAACCCCTGGAACATCACGTGCGTATCAGGATCAGGGTGGATGGTATCTTAAAGGTAATAAGGCAACTCCCCAAAGAGATCCACCCATCCCTGGTCTCCAGGATCAAGGTCATGTCTGGAATGGACATAGGTGAACGGAGAAAACCCCAGGATGGCCGCTTCGACATGGGGGTGGCTGGAAAGGAGATCGACTTCAGGTGCTCGTGCATGCCCACGAGTAAGGGTGAAAAGATCGTGATGAGACTCCTGGACAAGTCGAGCATCCGCCTGAGCCTCCTAGACCTTGGTCTCGAGCCTGGGCAGAAGAAGGTCCTAGAGCAGGCCATAAGGCGGCCATATGGTATGGTGCTCGTCACAGGTCCTACAGGGAGCGGTAAGACGACCACGCTCTATGCCTGCCTTCAGACCATAAACTCCATAGAAAAAAACATAGTAACAGTAGAGGACCCTGTAGAATATGAACTAGAAGGGGTGAGCCAGGTCCAGGTAAACCCAAAAGCAGACCTTACGTTCGCCAATGCCCTAAGGTCCATCCTGAGACAAGACCCAGACGTAGTGATGATCGGTGAGATTCGCGACGTGGAGACGGCAGATATCGCCATCCAGGCATCCCTGACAGGCCACCTCGTACTCTCCACACTCCACACAAACACTGCTGCTGGGGCAGTAGCACGCCTCATCGACATGGAGATTCAGCCCTTTCTCATTGCATCGTCACTGGTGGTCTCTCTGGCCCAGCGCCTTGTAAGGAGACTCTGCCCAGAGTGCAGGGAGGAGTTCGACCCACCCCAGGAACTAAGAGATGAGCTCCGACTCGACCGCCTTGGCCCCGATGCCCACTTCTTCAGGGCACGGGGATGTCCAAAGTGTGGTGGAGTTGGATATAAGGGGCGAGTGGCCATATTCGAGGTACTAGAAGTAGATAAAGACATCGACACCCTCATTATCAAAAAGGCCTCCTCAGGGACCATATTTGAGAGGGCCAAGGAAACGGGAATGTTGAGCCTGAGGGAGGCAGGGCTTAGAAAGGCGGCATCTGGGATCACCACCCTTGAGGAGGTGGTGCGGGTGACAGTGGACACGGCTGACTGAAGGGATTTCTTATGCCAATATTCAGCTATTCGGCAGTGGCCCCAGATGGCCGTGTAATTACAGGTAACCTTGAAGGCGAGAGCATGGACGAGGTGGAGGAGTGGCTCGCCACGAGAAACCTCACCCCTATTGAGATCGTCCTTGGAAGGCCTGAAAAAGAGGGTACATCCTCCATTCTGGCAAAGTTAAATGAAAAATTCTCCACAGTAACCCTAGAAGACAAAATCCTCCTCTGTAGGCAGATTACCACCCTCTTCGGTGCAGGCATCCCTGTGATACAGGTATTCGACACCCTTACAAAACAACTCAAGAACCCCAGGTTAAAGACAATAATCGAGACAGTGAAGAGAGATGTCGAGGCAGGGGATGGCCTGAGCCTTGCCTTTTCTAGGCATAAGAAGGTATTTGATGACCTCTTCATAAATCTCGTAAGGGTGGGAGAAGAGTCTGGAACCCTCGAGGAGAGCTTCGAGTACCTCTCAAACCTCTATGAAAATGAAAAAGAGGTTCGCGAGCGCATAAAGGCCGCTACTAGATACCCCAAGATAGTAATCACCGCCCTGTTCCTTGCCATATCCTTTCTCATGACCTTTGTGGTCCCAAAGTTCGTCACCATCTTCCAGAACAATCGCATAGAACTCCCACTACCTACGAGGATCTTAGTGGCCATAAGTGGATTCTTCACCCACTACTACTGGGTTATCCTGTTGATTATTGTGGCCATCTATGCGCTCTATAAGTGGTCCATGGGCCACTCGCGCCCAAGGGAGGTTAGGGATAGAATTCTACTCAGGCTGCCAATCTTTGGAGAGCTCTACCTCAAGATCTATCTGGCCAGGTTCTGCCGGGTATTCTCAGTACTAGTGAGGAGCGGGGTTGAGATCATCCAGACCATCGATCTCTCCATGGGTGCCCTCCAGAATGTGGTCTTAAGGCGTGCCATGGAGGAGATCAGAGATGAGGTTAGAAATGGCGCGGGACTTGATGAGGCCATGGGCAAACATACTGTCTTTACCCCCCTTGTGCTTCAAATGGTGGCAGCAGGGGTGGAATCGGGCCAAATAGATAGCCTCATGGGAAAGGTTGCAGAGTACTATGAATCTGAGGCAGACTACACCATCAAAAACCTCTCCACCCTCATTGAACCCATACTCTTACTCTTCCTCGGGATAATCGTGGGCTTTATTGCACTTGCCATCTTCCTCCCCATGTGGAGCATGATGGATGTAGTGCGGGGAGGGCATTAAAGATTTTTAAGAACGGTGCCGATGAACTCACCAAAAGAAGAAAAAATTAATATAAGGAGGATAGATATGAAAAGGACTACTAGCGAAGGGGGCTTCACTCTCATTGAACTCATCATGGTCATCGTGATCTTGGGGATCTTGGCTGTAGCAGTCATGGGCAAGTACCAGAACCTTCAAGAAGAGGCCAAGGAAGCAGTAATAAAGGGGATTGCAGCAGAACTCACCTCTGCGAGCAAGGCCAACTTTGCAAAATGCACTGTGAATGCCACTAGTGCCGACTGTGTCCAGATCACCAGTACCACAAGCTGTAATAGTACTGCGGTCAAAGGGCTTCTCACAGAGGACGGTGGTGCCAGCTTCTCCAATAACAATGTGGGATGTACCGGTGGGGCTGGCTCTTCCGGCAATTGCACATTGACAAAGGATGGACATTCTGCCAAGGCCAGGGTCTTTTGCACCAACTGAGATGGATGGCTTTTTAGTGCAGAACCACCGTGGATTCACACTTTTAGAACTTATAATAGTTATAGCCATCCTGGGTATAATATCAGTCACAGTGGTGGCCAGGTACAAAGGGCTCAAAAGAGAGGCCGCCACTGCCCATGCAGATTCGGTCTTCCAGACGGCCCAGACCACTGTGGCCCGTCACTTTGCAAAAAAGCTCATGGGAGCGATATCAGACAACATCACCAGTTGTGCTGATATGGTCTCCTATATGACAGAGGACCCCACCAAGGCAGGCTGGACCTGTAGTGGGACCAACTTAAAGGCCACCATTGGGGGAAGTGCCTTTGAGATTCGAATAAAGAGTGCAGAGACTTCAACTAGCAGGGCGGAGCTGTGCTGTACGTGGGAATCTCCCAATTGCCCTAAATGCAGTTGATCTGGAAATAACAAAAAACTAGGAGGGGACGATGAAACGCTTTAATAGCATACACTTTATACTTGGGGTACTTGTGGGCCTACTCTTTCTAACAGAGATTGTCACTGTGGGATGGACCATCAGGACCGTCTCTAAACAGAAGGGGGATGCAGTCTCCATCAATGAGGCAGGAAGACAGCGAATGCTCACACAAAAGATGACCAAAGAGGCCATCTTTTTTGCCTCCACCCATGAGGCCCGGTGGAAACAGTCATTAGAAAAGACCATAGAACTATTTGAAACGAGCCTCGATGAGCTTGAACATGGAAATCCAGAAAAGGGGATAGCAAAGACAGTGGACCCCAACATCTTAAATGAGATCAAGAGACTAAGGGAGATGTGGACCCCCTTTAAAGAGGCCCTTACAACTATTATAAGAGACGGTTCCTCAAAGGATGAGATAAAAAAGGCCGTGGAGTACATTTCAGAGAACAATATCCCGCTCTTAAAACAGGCCAATGCAGTTACCAAGGCCTATGAGAAGTTGAGCAGTGCCAAGATAAAACACCTTATGGAGCTACAGGGCATATTATTTGCCGTAGGCCTTTTGGTGTTCATCTTCACTATATGGGCCATCAAACACTTCATCCTAGGACCACTTTCCACCTCCATTCACGGGCTATCCAGGGCAGCAGATGGCTTTTTCGACATGTATCTCCCACCCAGTGGACCTGTGGAGATTCAGGAGCTCTGCACTGTGTACAACTGTCTAATGGCAACTATCGGCGGACAGATGGCCACCACAAAGACCTCCAACGAGGCCCTCCAAGAGGCGAGCAACACCGTATCTGATGCAGGAAACGACGTCATGGGCCAGGCCCAGACACTCAATCAGATGGCACAGGATGTGGCTTCTGCTGCATCTCAGACAGCAGAGAGCCTAGAGACAGTGGCCAAGTCTGTATCGGAGATGACAGTGGCCACAAACGAGATCGCCCAGAGCGTAGCCACCACTGCTGCAAAGACCAATGAGGCACAGGAACATGCCCAGGAATCTTCAGTCATCATAAAGAGGCTCGGCGAGAGTTCTGAAAAGATAGGAAACATCATCCAGGTGATCAACAGCATTGCAGAACAGACCAACCTCCTCGCCCTCAATGCAACCATCGAGGCCGCACGTGCTGGCGAGGCTGGAAAGGGATTTGCTGTGGTGGCAAACGAGGTCAAGGAACTCGCCAAACAGACTGCAGAGTCCACCAAGGAGATAACAGCCATGGTGGAGACCATACAAAACGATACCCAGGAGGCTGTGCGCTCTGTTGAGGTGATCACCAATATCGTCTCAGAGGTAAATGACCTTGCAAACACCATTGCAAGCGCTACAGAGGAACAGACCGCCACAGTGAGCGAAATCAACACGAGTCTTGACGATGGAGCCCATGGTGCCCTGCTCGTAAAAGAAAAGACCGATATATTAGTCGATGCAGCAGACCACTTGCTTGGTCTTGGCAGTATCCTCGATATGTCAAAACAGGCGGTTCAGGGGATCGTAGATGAAAATGACAAGATCGTGAAGGGCATCCACATAGATACCACTGCCTTGTCAAAGGCCATGGATTCAGCCACTAAAAAGTGCACACTTAAGGCCATCTTACACCAACACTTCCAGTGGAGGAATAAGGTCCTTGGCTCCATCCTCAGGGGTGAAGTTCCCAATGTGGAGACCGATCCAGGAAGGTGTGGTCTTGGCCAGTTTCTAAAGGACTATACCCCTGTCTCTCAAAAGGAAAAGGAGATCCTTACAGAGCTCATTCCAATACACGACAAGCTACACACATCCCTCCATGAGATCATAGACGCCATGAAGGGTGGGGCGCCAAAGAACGAGGTATTCGAAAAGTTCAATTCAGTAATAGAACCCGTCTTTAACGAGATACTGCCTATCTTTGACAGGTGGATAGCGCTATTTTAAACGCTCGATAGACCTTTCAATCTGGTCGAGCTTCTTCGAGAGGGTCTCAAGAGCATCCCTTATGCTGGATGCACCACCGAGACCCTCTTTTGTTATGGTCAAGATCACCTCGATCTGTTCGACCAGGTTGGCACTCCTTGAACGCTGTTCTACCACTCGGGTGGAGATCTCACCAGAGTTTGCCACGATCTTGTTTACGGTCTCCACTGCGGTCTTCGTGGTGATGGTGCTTGAACGTGCCGCAGATGATATTTCCTCGCTAAGTTCCATGAGCTTACTAATAATGGCCTCTGCCTTCTCGCCCCGCTTGGTCTGTTCGTTGGTGAGTTCTGCAATCTCTATTGAAAGTTCCTTCAGCCTGTCAGTAGTGGCTACCAGCGACTGGGTATCATTGGCCTGATTTATGGCCAGTTCAGACATCCTCAGGGTAAAGTCACTCCCAGTGGACACTGCATCCACTACAGTGTCAAAGGCCTGGGCGGTCTTCCTGGTGAGCTCCATACCCTTGGCCACATTCTCCATGCTCTCTCTTATGAGCGCTGCCACCTCCTTTGTAGACTCAGAGGTGCGTTCAGAGAGCTTTCTGATCTCCTGGGCCACCACTGCAAAGCCCTTTCCATGCTCTCCGGCCCTAGCGGCCTCTATGGCTGCATTGAGGGCCAACAGGTTTGTCTGTTCGGCAATATCAGATATGAGGTCAATGATCTCTCCCACCTGCTCAGAGCTCTCACTAATGGCCTCCATACCTGCAACCTGGCTCTTCATGGCCTCTTCTCCGTCCCTGGCAGTGGCAAGGGCCCTCTTTGCCTGTTCAGCAGCCACCTTTGCCTCTTCTGCCATCTCATTTAGTTCTTCTGCCATCCTGTGGAGGCTGTTGGCAGTGTCCACTGCCGACTCTGCCTGGGTGTCTGCAAGATCTTGTATGCGCCGTGCAACCTGGGCCATCTCTCCAAGGGCCTCGTTGGCAGACTGGGCATTTCCCTTATTGTCATCACTCACGGTATTGATGTGGCTTGTGGTCATGGCCATGTCCGCTATGATCCTCGACGCCTCCTGGGCGATCAGGGCAGAGGACTCGGCATGGCCAGAGATCTCTTTGGCCATCCTCCCTACAGAGGCAACCTTTTCCTTGAGGCCAGATAGATACTCTTCCTGCTGTGTGATCTGTGAAAGCAGTCCACTAAAGACCTGCTTAATCTCAGTGGTCGCCCTCATTGCCCCCTTGATAAGGTGCCCCAGTTCAGACATAGATACGTGGGCAGAGTCCATGAAGAGATTGATCTGTTCCAGCAATCTCCCGACTTCATCTTTGGATGGGATCTTAATGTGTTCCCTATAGTCACCAGAGGCCATTGCCTTTTGGATGACCTCGCCTGCCTGGGCCAATGGCCTTATGACATTCCTCTTCAAGAAGAGTACAGACACAGCGAAAAAGGCGAATATCAAGAGGACCATAACCGCATGTGCTGCCAGGATCTCTCCTGGAAAAGAGCCGCCAGGAGTGGCGCCACCTCCCTTAAAGAAGGAATACTCTACATAAACGAGATAGACCTGGGCCCCCAATAGGGCAGCCACAATGGGGATGGCAAAAAAGGCATACCTGGTTGCAAGTGAGGGACCAAGTGCTCCGGATGGACCTCTTCTCATCTGACACCTCCTGACTCTTGGCTTGAACCTACAGTTTTGACGATCTCATAGAGTATGTTTGCATCGACTATGGGGACCACAAGCCCCCTAATAGGTTTGTCGATCTTTCTTGGAAAGCACCCTTCGTACCAGACCAAACGCCTAAGATAGAACCTGTCGCCCCAATTTAAGTGGGCCTTGCCACCCTCTATGAGGCCCTCTGCACCATCTAGGTATAGACCAACGTAACCCGCGCCTGCATAGAGAGAGACCACGATGGCCCTGGGCCTCTTAAACAAAAAACCCTGGGGTCTATCGATGGCCAAATCGACCACTGGCATGATCTCATGTCCTCTGGACAAGAGGCCTACAATGTAGCGACGGGCAGATGGAACTCTAGTAATATTGCGCGAGGAGTGGACCTCTACAATAGAGGATGTCTCTGCGGCCACAAGACCAGTCCCGAGCCTTCCCACCAGATAGGTGGTACTGTTTCCGTAGAGATTGGCGAGGTCTCTTTCCATTCTTAGGGCCTCACCATATTGACATGGGACGGCAACTTTCCTCCAAGCCTCATATGAGGCACAACATAGCTACTCATATACTCACTCAACGGACCTTTTAGGGTCTTTTGTTACCTATCGGCCAATGATGCCTTGAAGATAAGGGAATAAATCGGACCCTTTGGGGTGAGGACACTCTTATAGAGATTTAGATTACGTACTTCAAACCAGTCAGACTGGACCCTGGTTGAAAGGCAGTCCACCACGGCCTGGGCCATGCCAGGGGCAAACTTCTTTACCCTTCCAAATGTTAGGTGTGCGTGAAAGCCCCTTTCCTCTCTCGCAATGCCAATCTCTTCAAAGGCCTCTTCAAGACAGGCACTCATGGGGCTAAGGGTCTCCACTGCCTCTTCCACCCCTGCCCACAACACCTTGGGTCGTTTTGGAGTAGGGAAACAGCCCATATGCCTTATACGCATCTTAAATGGAGTGTACTGGTGCGCACAGGAGGTCAATATGGAAGTACACCTCTCATACAACTTTTCAGGGACTTCACCCAAGAACTTGAGTGTTATGTGCCAATTTTGAGGCTGCACCCACTTAACTGCCCCCCTGCCCTCCGTATCAAGACGTGCTTTAACCTCACTATAACCACTGATCAATTCATTCTTTGTGTGAGTGGGTATGTCAATGGCGACAAAGAGTCTCATGGCTAGGAAAGGATCAGTGACCGTCTCACAAGATCGAGGGCAGTCTCTGCTGTAATGAGTTGAATCCTTATGCGATCGCCCTTAAACTGGTACCTTTTGGCACTGGTCCCCTCGGGGGTGCCAGTTCCAATATACACTGTACCCACAGGCTTTTCAGGGGTCCCACCAGTTGGGCCTGCTATACCTGTGACGGCTATGAAATAGTGGGCTCTAGTCCTTTGCCTAAGCCCCTCCACCATCTCAGTACATGTCTCCTGGCTCACTGCACCGTGGCGTCTAAGGGTCTCTTCCCGCACACCCAAGAGGTCCATCTTTGCCTGGTTCGAATAGGTAACCACACCCCGGTCGAACCACTGGGAGCTTCCAGGGACCCTGGTGATCATGCTTGAGATGAGCCCACCAGTACAGGACTCTGCTGTGGCAAGTACCCTTCCACGCTCGAGTAAAAGTGCACCGACCCTCGCCTCCAAGGTCTCGTCGTCCTCTGCTACAACGAAGTCGCCCAGCATCTCCTTCACTGAACACTTCACGTTCTCAAAGCATTCCTGTGCCTCTCGGCCATTCTTTCCCTTGGTAGTGATAGTTACATGCACCTCTGGAAAATTGGGATAATAGCCAATGAGCACCCGATTGGGATCGAATTCTATGGCATCCAGTCGGTGCTGGACCTCTGGCTCCTTCAGGCCAAAGACCTTGAAGGTCTTCTGGAGGATGACAAGATCCGATGGCAAGAGCGCCTTTAACCTTGGGAGCACCTGGCCCCTTATGAGCTCTTCAAGTTCTTCAGGTACCCCTGGTAGACAGAATACCAGGCATTCCCCTACACGCAGCATATAGCCAGAGGTCCTTGCCTGGGGGCTCAATACCTCTGCACCCTCTGGAAGGTGCGTGAGTTTTCGTTTTTGGGTCTCTGTGAGTGGATATTCGTCCCTTGGTATGGAGTCCAGCACTGCACGCAAGGCAGCATTCTCTACCAGCCGTAGTCCCAGGGCAACTGCCACGGCCTCATTGGTTATGTCGTCTGGGGTTGGTCCAAGGCCACCAGTGAGTATCACAAAGCGTGAGCGGGAAATCGCCCCTCTCAGTACCTCTTTTATGGCCTCGATGTCGTCACCCACGCTGGTAATGCGAGTCACTAGATAACCTGCGTGAAAGAGTGAGCGCGCGGAAAAGTTGCTATTCCTGTTGAGGACCTTCCCAGAGATGATCTCGTCGCCAATTGCAATGATTTCGCCATTCATGGCCACTGGCTCCCTGAAACCACCATGACAAACCTGAGGAGGAGGTTTGCCATAATCCCTGCTGCAACGTCATCCATTACTATGCCAAGCCCTCCCCCTAGCATGGTGTCGAACTGCCTTACAGGGGGGGGTTTTAAAATGTCCATTAATCTAAAGAGAATAAAAGATGCAACTATTGTCAATAGCCCAAGTTTTATCCCATAGAGGGCCAGGGCCATACCCATGGTCTCGTCTATGACCACCTCACTTGGGTCCTTTTTGCCTAGCGCCTGGGAGGCCTTGTGGGAAGTGACCACTGAGAGGCAAAAGAGCATGAAAAGACCAAGGAGCCCCCAATCCCCTGGTAAGAGATCGAAAAAGATGGCAATGGCAATGCCTGGAAGGCTTCCAAACGTCCCAGGACACCTGGGAAGATACCCTATTGGACCCAGGGTAGCTATGTGGAGTGCGATCTTCATGGCCTATTTCACGGACCTGTAAATCTCTATAAGGGGGATCGAGCCCTCCTCTGCAAGCCTTCTTGCGCTCTCATACTCTGGATAGGTCCTCTCCCTCCCGAAGATCTCCACCTTCTTTGCATCTATTCTGCCCCAGGGTGTCTCTATGTGTGTCCTTTCTCGTGGGACACATACCCTCTCTGCTGGTCTCACCCTTACGCCTATAGTGGTGGTCTCTCTTAAGACGATCTCCATGAGTCGGGCCTCATGGCCCACTGGTGAGATCACATGGAGTTCCACCCCAGGTCTCCCCTTTTTCATTATCACAGGTATGATGTAGCAATCAAGCGCCCCTTCCTTTAAGAGCATCCCCTGGACATATGAGAGGATCTCTCCTGGCATATCGTCTATGACAGTTGTGATCTCCATTACCTGGGTGTGAGTCTGGCGCCTCTCTCTCCCCAACCAGAGCCTCAGGAGGTTTGGATACCCCTCCACCTCTCTTGCCCCTACACCATGGCCTACATGCCCAACCACCATCTCTGGAAACTCTCCAAAGCCTTTTGCTAAAGACCTCAAAAGGGCAATCCCAGTAGGAGTGACCAGTTCATATGGGGTCTCCACTCCATATACAGGGAGCCCCTCTGCCATGACTGCCACAGCCGGTGCAGGACAGGGCGTCTTTCCATGGGCGGTCTCGATCCAGCCCCTTGAGATGGGGAGCGGGCCAGAATAGATCTTTTCAATCCCAAGGGTACGGATGAGGACAAGGGCACCCACTATATCGATCAGGGTATCGAGACTCCCAAGTTCATGGAGGTGGAGTCGCTCCACCTCCTGGCCATGGACCCTGGCCTCTGCCTCGAATAGAATTCTAAGGATCTTTTTGGCCCTTTCTTTGACCCATGGATCAAGGGTGAGACATCTCTCCAAGATGGATAGAAAATCCTTAAATCCCCTCTCCTTACACTCCTCTCCTTTGGGCAGATGTACGATCACCCTCTTACCCCTTATGGTACATCTATCTTCATCCCTGATCTCAAGGTCTGCGTCCTGGGATATGGCCTTCACTGTGGAGATGAGTTCCTTGGTTGGGGCACCCAGGTCTATTAGGGCACCTATGAGCATGTCGCCAGATATGCCTGAAAAGGGGTCTACATAGAGTACATTCACGTGCCCATCCTCTCTTCGATCCACTGGTAGAGTGCCTCCCTCTTTAGATACATGGGGATGAGCACAAGGATAGTGAGGCCAGTCACTATGGCAAAGCGTAAAAAGCGCGCCTCAAACAGATCTGCCCCTTGAAACGTCAACATGAGTGTACCAGGCATCCTCCCAAGGGTACACACGAGGAGGAATACCTCCCAGGGCATGGTGCTTAGACCGAGAAAGTAGCATAGAAAGTCCTTGGGAAAGCCAGGGAATACAAATAGCAAAAATGTCACGAAGATACCCTGGTGCCCTAGCAGGCGCTCGAATTTCATATAGTAACTGTTCTTTTCCACCCATGGTCTAACATAGGGTCTAAACCTCCTGGCTATGAGAAAGGCCACAATAGAGCCAATGCTTAGACCAATTGTAGAGTAAAAGAATGCCGGAAGTCCAAAAATGAAGCCGCCTATAAAACCTGTGGCCTCTCCTGGGATGGGGCTTAAGATCACCTGGCTGGCCTGGATGAGGATAAACACCAAGGGGGCATAAGGGCCAAAACTCGTTATAAAGTCCCTTAGGGCCTGCCTCTTTTCAAAGAGATCGAGGAGCCTTGCCTGCACGTGTTGTACTACTACCTCGTTGGTCAGACCATAGGCGGCAATAGAGACAAAGCCCACGGCCAGTAATATTATGGTGATCTGCCTTTTCATGGGGCCCTGGGGTCGGTGGCCGTGTGAGACCCATGGGTGTACATATTCACCCTTCTCAAGACTGTATCGCGCCTAAAGTTCCAGTCGTCTTTTTCGGGATAGTCCTCGTTAAAGTGGCCTCCCCTGGACTCCTTTCTAGTTATGGCTGACTCTACAATGAGTTCTGCCACCTGGGCGAGGTTTCTGAGTTCTACGAAATCCCTCGTGAGGAGATAGTCCCAGTAGTGCTGATCGATCTCTTCCAGGATGGGAATGAGTCTCTTCTGGGCCAGGCCAAGGCGTTTGTCATTCCTCACAATGCCCACATAATTCCACATGAGCCTCCTAATGACATCCCAGTTGTAGGAGATGAGCACCGCCTCTTTGAGGTCCACTGCACCCCCTGTATCCCATTCTGGAGGGGTGGGGGTCTTTATGGACTTTATGGTGGAAAACTCCTCCCTGATCTTCAAATAGGCCCTATTGGCCATGACCACGCCTTCTAGAAGCGAGTTTGACGCAAGCCTATTGGCACCATGGAGCCCTGTACAGGCAGTCTCGCCCACGGCATATAGGCCGAGGAGATCGCTCCTCCCCCACTCATCTGTAACTATCCCACCGCACATGTAGTGTGCTGCTGGTACCACTGGGATGGGCTCTTTGGTCATATCGATCCCAAACCTTAGACACGTCTCATGGATGGTGGGGAACCGCTCTTCTATAAAAGAAGCAGGTTTATGGGAGATGTCCAAGAATACACAATCCTCACCACTCCTCTTTAATTCTGTGTCTATGGCCCTTGCCACCACATCTCTTGGGGCGAGCTCCAGGGCATCTGGGGCATAGTCCTCCATAAAGCGCCTACCACGCGAGTTGATGAGCCTAGCGCCCTCGCCCCTCAATGCCTCTGAAATGAGAAAATTCTTTGCCTTTGGGTGAAAGAGGCAGGTGGGGTGGAACTGAACAAACTCCAGATTTGCAATCCGTGCCCCTGCCCTCCAGGCCATGGCAATGCCGTCTCCTGTGGCAATATCTGGATTGCTCGTATAGAGATAGACCTTTCCTGCCCCCCCAGTGGCGAGCACTGTAAAGGTGGCAAGGACCGTGAGTATCTCGCCGCTATGGGCATCCAATATGTACGCTCCTAGGCAGTGCTCCTTGTCGTCTAGGGAGGTGGTGCGCCTCTTGTCCCTTATAATCTTGCCCATAGTGATGAGGTCTACTGCAATGTGGTCTTCTAGGAGCTCTATATTTTCTTGCTCTCTTACACGCGCAACCAGGGCCTCTTGTATCTTTTTTCCTGTATAGTCCTTACAGTGGAGTATACGGCGCCTGGAGTGGCCACCCTCCCTGTGGAGGCTATAGGCCCTCCCATCTGGCTCCCGTTGAAACTCAACTCCCAGGGCCTCAAGTTCCCTTATCCGCCCCGGCGCCTCTTTTACAATAAATTCCACCACATCTTCGTGGCACAGGCCGTCTCCTGCCCTAAGCGTATCCTGTATGTGGAGGTCAAAGGAGTCATCTGGTGAGGAGACACAGGCAATCCCCCCCTGGGCAAGGCTTGTGGCTGTGTCCTCTTTGGCCTTTTTGGTAGTCACTAGCACTCGCCCAAGTTCGGAAAGCTTAAGTGCTAGACTGAGCCCTGCAATGCCAGAGCCTATTATGAGAAAGTCTGTCTGAAGCCTCATGTCCCTGGTGGCTGGCCCTATTGAGAGAGTCCCAGGGCCTCTTCAATGGGGCCAAAGACCTTTGGAAAACGCTTCACCATCTGGGGTAGCAGCATGAGCATGATCTCCCGCATGGATGGGTCTGCTGCCGGTGAAGTCCTAAGCCTCAGTATGTGTGCCCACTCAGAGAGTGTAGCATTTACCATGATCTCCGTCTTGCATGAGTTGGGCAGTACTGTGCGGGCGGCCTGGGGTGAGCTCGTCTTTAAAAGCGACAGATAGGCCACCTCTGCCTCTTCCATGGCCCTTTTCCACAGTTCGAACTCAGGTGTCCCCTCCTTGAAGAAACAGGGCCTTATGTAGTGCACCTCTCCTCCAAACCTTGCCTCCCCGTACCGGCAGTACCTCTGAGACTCTTGGAGGTACGAGGCTGGCCTGTGCCTTACGAGTTCATGACTCACAGCGCGATTGATTACGAGTTTGACCAAGACTGTCCTGTGCCTTATGAAGAGGTCTAAGGGAAGGGTCTCGATCTCCTTTGGTCTAAGCCGCCTCACTGCCACGCCATCGGGCATGAGCCAACCATGCCGTGGCCTCAAATCCTCGTATAATACCGGGAACTCATCTGTGAGATGGCCAAGTAGGGCCTTTACAATCTTCTGCTCAGGGCAGATCCTCGCAAGGTCTCTAAAAGAACGTGGATTACCAGATATGAGAAAGTGTTTTTTTTCTATCTTATCGATCTGGTTGAACCTGGGGTTCTTCTCTAGGAACTTGTGCATGATGTTCTCAGAATCCACCTCTATGTCAAAGACAAAGTTGCCCATCTCCAGGACAGATTCGTGTCCACGCTCAATTATCCGTTTTATAAAGGGGCCGGCAGAGTCCTCTGTAATCTTGTCCTCGCTCTTATAACATATGCGCCCAGCGAGTTCGATCTGCTCTAATACGCGCTCTGATGTAAAGTATTCGTCCAGGATCTCAAATGTTGGATCTACTATCTTCATGCCTAAAGCCCCCCTTGCCCTTAAGATTATTGTCCTGTGAAAACCTTTTTCATCTTACACCTTAATCTCGTTGCCACTCAATAGCCTCTTTATATTTGAACGGTGTTGAATCCAAATGACCAGTGTAATTAACCAGAAAAAGGGTTCTATAAAGGGATCTTGCCCAAAGAAATGAAAGAAGATCGGGGCAGAAAAAGAGGCAAGCAAAGACCCCACAGAGACAAAGCCACTCAACCTTGCCCCAAGGACAAATACTATGAGAGCACCCAGAAAAGAGGCGGGTGAGATGGCGAGGATCACCCCTGTAGCAGTGGCAACACCCTTTCCTCCCCTACCCTTCAAAAAAATGGAAAAGCAGTGCCCGGCCACTGCTGCCAATCCAATGAGCCCTGGCATGGCACTTTCACCAGGGTTACCGTGGATTACGAGGTAGAGGAAGGTGGGCAAAAAACCCTTTAAGAAATCGAGTAGTAAGGTGAGTGCACCATAGCCCTTCCCTATGACCCTGGCCACATTAGTGGCGCCGATGTTACCGCTACCCTCTTTACGGATATCAATGCCCTTCAACCTGGCGATCAAGAGCCCAAAAGGGACTGCACCAACACAGTATGCGGCCATTACCCAAAAGAGTCCACTAGTTCCCATAGTCTGTAGTCCATCGCCTCATCTGGAGAGTCTGCCCGAGTGCAAAAGGCGCTGAGGGCGAAAAAAGAAGGTATCAGATCAAGGGAAATCGTCAATCATGAATTCAGTCCTTTGAGAGAGGGATATAAAATGTGAGTAAAGATTGATGCAGGCAAGATGTATTTAATTTCCCTCCCCACATACCCCAAACGTCAGTCTATCCCCAGGGACTTCATCTTGCGGTGGAGGTGCCTTCTTTCAATGCCAATGGCCTCTGCGGTCTTTTTGATGTTTCGGTTGTTCTCTTCGAGCTTTCTCAAGATGTATTCCCGCTCGAACATGGCCTTGGCCCGTTTAAAGTCCTCGCACGAAAAAAAGTCTGGGACGTTCTCCAAGGAACTCTGGGACGAACGATGGAACTGCGGTGGGAGGTCCTTTACTCGAATGCGTTCGCCTCTGGTGAGGATGACAAGCCGCTCAATAAAGTTCCTCAATTCCCGGACATTTCCAGGCCAATCATACTCCTTGAGGAGATACAATACATCCTTGTCCACCTCCTTTTTGGGTATGCCCAGCTTCTTTGAAAATTCCTCGAGAAACTCGTCTACGAGGAGCGGGATGTCCTCTTTCCTCTCCCTCAAAGGCGGGACCTCAATGGGGATCACGTTCAACCTGTAGTAGAGGTC
>WGBU01000113.1 GCA_015494155.1 Deltaproteobacteria bacterium
TTATCTCACCCTTCTTCTCGATCCCCCTATACAAAAATGCCCTTTCAAACGGGCAATTTATGGCATCAAAAAAGTATTTCATCACCATGAGCACCCCGTCAAACAATTTCTTACCCTTGGTGGCCCCAATGGATATGAAGACCCCCCTCTTTTCTGAGTCCTTTGAGACGCTCTTTAGTACATACTTACGCACCCAAAGGGCCTGGGAGCGCTCTACCAGGGCCTGGGTCCTGGACGATATGTTGTAGAAGAAAATGGGCGAGGCCACTACAATGGCATCTGCCCTTTCGAGAGAGTCATAGATCTTGGCCATTTCATCCTTTAGAACACACTTCCCTGTATCGTCACATGCTCCACACTCTATGCAGGGGCCGATATCTATTCCATAGAGATTGATCCGCTCTACATCACCCCCATGCTCCTCGCAGGCCTTGGCCACTTCTTTAACATAGGTATCGGTATTTCCACCAAATCTTGGAGACCCCATGAAGATAAGGACCTTTTTCATAGGAATAGCCCTCCAGGTGTCTAATTTTTAAAGTATCATAGCCTGTTTTCCGATAAGAAAAAATAAAAAATTAGGAAGGAACCCAGTTAAGAGCCAAGGAGGGCCGCCATGAATACCCGTTTTTTCCCACCGCACCAATTTTTGGGTATCCGTAATCCATTTGATTTTCTAAACAAATTTACCCATCCTCGCCCTGGGCAAAGTATGGCGCATCATGGCGCAAGGGCACATGCACCACCACCGGCCCAAATGCCCAATACCTTGGATGCTGTAGAGATCAACCGTTCCCTCAGCCTTGAAGAATCCTTTCAACTTACAACATACTCACGCTCTGGCCTATTTGCCCAAACGAATGGGGGCATTGGTCCTGATGTCCAGGATATCCCATCGAGTATATCCCTTTCAGAGATAAAAAATCTCATCAAAAAGGTAGAAAAATTTGCCCATCGTTTTCTAAATGAATTTGAGGAGGGTTTTAAGGGTAAGGACTATAAGGAACTCCTCAAGGAACTCATTTTAAAGAAACTGACTGGTAAAGATGGGGTCGATGGCGACTTGATAGAGCTTGACATGAATAAGCGGGGTTTTAGCCTCGATTTTGAACTTGACTATCAGGGTCTCATAAGGACCAAGGGCGAGGTCTCATATGGAGACCTACACTTTGAGCTCCACCTCGACTTTGAAGAGAGCATCAAAAGGGTCCATTCGCAGTCTTACAGCGACCAGGGCCTTAGGCGCATAGCCCCAAACATAGTGGATACCGGCAGATATCTCATTGGATTTTTAAATGCCACGAGCCTCAGGATCTTTGACAAGGAGACCAGCCTCTCCACCACCATATGGGGGGACCCACATGTGGATCTCTCTGATGTGCCAGGGAGGTTAAATGGCGAATTTTCAGACCTAAAGAAGAGTTCCATCAAGACGACTTTTAAGCTCCTGGACTCCACTACCGTGGTGGTAACTGCACCAGACAATGGACTTATAGAAGGTGTTGACATATTCAAGGGAAAGGATCATGTAAAGGGTTATGGTCTTGATCTCAACTTTCCTGACCTAATGGACCTGGGCCAGGTGAGAAAGTTTCTAAAGGAGGCCCCTGGTACCTTTGATGAGATAGACCATGAGACCTCAAATTTGGCAGACCTCATCCTGGATAGCGACCTGGTCCGTGCAGGAGGCGATGGAAATGACTGGTATGATGAGACGGGGAGGTTAGTCTGGGGCAATGGATAAGAGGGCAAAAGACGTCCCCAGTCATCATCTCATCTATGGCCACCTCAAAGACTTTGTCACAGGTGAGAGGCTGGTAGACACAGATGACGAAAGGTACAGGCAGAAGATAGCCCGGTTTCTTGTAGAGAAAAAGGGCTGGGACAAAAGCGATATAGAGCCAAGGCTTAAGATAGAGACCCTGTTTTCTGGAAACTTTGTCGTCTCGAAGGTGGACTATCTCGTACGTTACAAGGGCACTCCTCTTATGATTATCCGCTATGGACCGGGCTCTATAGTGACGAGGGAGAGGCCTGCCATAGCAGCAGCGCGTGTCCTATTGGACGACCTCCGCATCCCCATTGCTGTAGTTACAAATGGCCAGGATGCAGAGGTACTGGAGACATCAAAGGGGAAAAAGATCGGGGAGGGTCTCTATGCGATACCATCTAAAGCGGAGGCCCCTAAACTCTTGGAGAGATATCCTCCAGAGCCCTTTGATCCCAAAAAGAGGGAGAGGGAACTCAGGATACTCAATGCATATGATGTGGAGGTGTGCTGTGCAGGAGGCCCGTGTCCGCTTCCAGGGGCAGTGGAAGGGTAATTATGAGAGGCGTGGCGAGATGCCTCTTGACACACCAGGATTTTAACTTTATTGTCCCTTCCACGAATAGATCGCGCGGTCCCATCGTCTAGCGGTCTAGGACGCCGGCCTCTCACGCCGGAAACAGGGGTTCGAGTCCCCTTGGGACCGCCACATAAGATCAGACTTCCAAGGTAGTCTCCCCAGCTTTTTATTCAATAGAACAGGAAGCGCATCTCGTTCTTCACAGATCCCCCAAAAAGCATTTAGACCATTTCTATCTCTTTAGACCTACACCCAAAAATCCACCTTGCAATCCAACTCCTTTTTTAGCAAAATGACCCTTTAAAAAACCATGGACCAGTGAGGGGTTATGCCAAAGATCCAATTTTTGCCATCAGGGTTCACAGTGGACGTCAACAGCGACGATTCGATACTCCGTGCCGCCATGAAGGCAGGCATCCACATAAATGCCTCTTGTGGTGGGGCAGGTGTATGTAACAAGTGTAGGGTCTTTGTTGAACAGGGCAGATTTGAAGGTGAAGAACTCCCAGATGGCGGTGTAAAGGCGTGCAATGCCTTTCCACTCAGCGACCTTGTAGTACGCATTCCAGTAGAATCTGAGATGGACAGGCGCGCCCTAGAACGCGCCCCCACCAAGAAGGGATCGACCTGGATGCGCCAGGCAAGGCCCTTTGTGGAATACGCTATTGATCCCCCCATAAGAAAGGTCCTAGTGGAGTTACCAGAGCCAAGTTTGAGCGACCAGGTGAGTGATCTAGAAAGGTTGATGAGGGAACTTAGGGCAGAACACCTGAAGGATACAGACATAGCCGTGAGTCCATGCATACTGCGCTTTCTGCCACACATGTTGAGAGAGGGCAATTGGCGTGTGTCCGTGAGCCTTAAACGCAGGGGAACGTCCTTTGATGCATTTACCATATCAAAGGTAGATGCTGGTGACACCACATCCAATCAACTCTGTGTTGCCATAGACCTTGGGACCACCACCATAAGTGCGGAATTATTGGAGACCAGGAGCGGAAAGGAGATCGAGAGGGTCTCTGACTACAATCCACAGGTGAGCTTCGGAGAAGACGTCATATCGAGGATGGAGTTTGCCAGAAAACCAGAGGGTCTCAAGACCCTAAAGGAGAAGATCACACAGAAACTCTCAGATCTCGTTGTAGAGCTCTTTTCCAGGTCAGGTCGCGATATAGAGGACCTCTCGCACATCACCATTGCTGGCAACACAGTCATGACACACCTACTCCTCGGGCTCGAGACCAAATATCTTCGGGAAAAACCCTATATACCTGTGGCGTCTCACTTCCCTTGGTATTCGGCCAATGAGATGGACATGGGGCTCCCAGGACATATCAACACATACCTATCTCCCTGTGTAGCGAGCTACGTTGGAGGCGACATAGTTTCAGGTGTTGTGGGTATAGGGATACACAAGACAGAAAGGCTTACACTCTTTATAGACATCGGTACCAATGGGGAGATCGTCTTAGGCAACCAAGACTGGATGGCGTGTGCTGCCTGTTCAGCAGGCCCTGCCTTTGAGGGTGGCGGCATAAAACATGGTATGCGTGCCACCACAGGGGCAGTGGAGGTGGTACACATCCACCCTAAATCATTCGAACCAATGATCCTCACAATTGGAGGCAAGAGGGCCAAGGGCATCTGTGGTTCTGGGATAATAAGCCTGTTGGCAGGGCTCTTCGAGACGGGCGTCATTGATAGACAGGGGAAGTTCAGGCGCGACCTCGATACCTGGCGTGTCCGTCAGGGTAGAGAGGGATGGGAGTATGTGGTTGTGGAAAAAGATGCCACACAGATAGACACAGACATTGTGTTCACAGAGGCAGACATCGAAAACCTCATCAGGGCAAAAGGGGCCATGTTTGCTGGCTACCAGACACTCCTCGAATCTGTTGGCATGACGGTCCAGGACATAGAACAGGTGATACTTGCAGGCAACTTTGGTAGCTACATCGACCTGGAACAGGCCATTACAATAGGCCTACTCCCAGACATAGAGAGGGACAGGTTTTTCTTCGCTGGAAACACATCGCTCCTGGGGGCCAAGGCCATGGCCCTATCCTCTAAGGCCATTGAAGATGCAAGAAAGGTGGCAGACATGATGACCCACTTCGACCTGAGCGATAATGCACGCTTCATGGACCACTATGTATCGAGTCTCTTCTTGCCCCATACGGATCTTGCGCTCTTTCCCTCTGTTAAGTCGAGATAACGGGGAATGGTCTCAAGCAGAGGAAATGGGGGTGGGGTAGAGGTAGAATTGTGCTCATCCTTTCCAATCGGAATTTCTTGTGATATACATTGAAAAAGAAAATCTCAAAGGCATACGGGGCTATAATTGATCGATATTAGGCAACTTCAGGTCTTTTTGGCAGTTTGGGAGCACAGGAGTTTTTCAAAGGCGGCCAAGGCCATCTATCTCACCCAACCCACTGTAAGCGGCCACATAAAGACACTTGAGGATTTTTTGGGGGTAAGGCTCTTTGATAGGGCTGGTAGGAATGTGTTACCCACTAAGGCGGGCGAGATCCTCTACCCCTATGCTAGACGCATGATGGAGCTTTCAGAGGAGATCGTCACAGAAATCAACATATTTAAGGGTGCAGATAGCGGCACTGTACACCTTGCCGGCAGCAACATCCCAGGCCAGTACATACTCCCAGGGCTCATTGGTGAATTCAAACGGAAGAAGCCAAAGATAGAGGTGGAACTCAGGATTGGAGACAGCCAGGCAGTTACAGAGATGGTTGAGGCAAGAAAGATAGACATGGGTATGGTGGGCGCAGTCTTTGATGCAGAACACCTGGCCTTTCAACCCACCTTCAGGGATCAACTGGTACTCATTGCACACCCTGGAGAGCCGCTCTCCCACGGTGACTCCGTAGAGCTTGAAAAGCTGCCCAAACTGCCATTCATATTTCGAGAACGTGGTTCTGGTACAAGACTCGTCACTGAAAGGGCCTTAAAAAAGGGGGCAAATCTCGAACTCTCAAGCCTTAATATAGTGGCAGAAATGGGCAGTACTGAGGCAGTGAAGCAGGCTGTAAAGGCTGGCATAGGTTGTGCCATAGTGTCTGAAAGGGCCGTACGAGACGAGGTTGAGCATGGGCTTTTGAGACGTTACTACATCGAGGGTCTAGGGCTAGAGAGATTGTTTTTCCTCGTGTGGGACAGACAGCGGACACTCAGTCCAACATGCCTGGCACTACAGGAATTCATCTTAAATAAGGCAAAGGAAGAGGGGAATAAGACCAATGGAATTTGAACTCAAATGGCTCGCTTGGGAGATCACCAGGAGGTGCAATCTCCACTGTGTCCACTGCCGTTCATCGTCAGAACTAGAGGTAAAGGCACACCCAGACTTTTCAACAGAGGAGGCCTTTCGCATAATCGACGACATCACGAGCTTTGCAAGGCCGGTGGTGGTGCTCTCTGGTGGAGAGCCCCTCCTCAGAAAAGACGTATTCGAGATCGCCCGCTATGGCACTGATAAAGGGCTTAGGATGTGCCTTGCCACCAACGGGACCCTTGTGACACAGGATGTGTGCGACAAGATAAAAGAGTCTGGCATAAGGATAGTGAGTCTCAGCCTGGATGGCTCCACCCCTGAGATACATGACAACTTTAGGCAGCAGCCTGGGGCATTTGAGGGCACAGTAAATGCTGCAAGATTATTCAGGGAAAATGGGATCGACTTTCTCATAAATTCCTCTTTTACGAAGAGGAACCAGTCGGACATACCCAATGTCTTCAGGCTGGCAAAGGAGCTGGGCGCAACTGCATGGTACATGTTTATGATCGTCCCCACTGGAAGGGGCGAAGAGATCCTTGAGGAGCTCATATCACCAGAGGACTACGAGGCCATCTTAGAGTGGCACTACGAGATGGAAAAGCATGAAAAGGACATACTCGTCCGCCCCACCTGCGCCCCGCACTACTACAGGGTAAGGCTCCAGAAGGCCAAGGAGCAGGGAGAAAAGGTGGAAGTAAGGAGCCTAAAATTTTCCACAGGGGGCTCCAAGGGCTGCCTGGCAGGCCAGTTGATCGTGCTCATAGACGTGGATGGAAATGTACTCCCCTGTAGCTACTTCCCCATGTCTGCTGGAAACATCCGCGAAAGGTCGCTCAAAGACATCTGGGAAAACAGCCCAATCTTTAAGGAACTAAGGGATTGGGATTCATACAAGGGCAAGTGCGGAAAGTGTGAATATATCAGGGTATGTGGTGGATGCAGGGCCAGGGCATATGCAGTCTCTGGGGACTACCTTGCTGAAGAGCCATTCTGTAGTTACGTCCCAAGGAAATTGAAAGGAGCGATTGATGAAAAACAATAGATTTCTTAGGGCACTTGCCGGTGAAAAGGTGAGGCCAGTGCCTATTTGGATCATGCGCCAGGCAGGGCGTTATCTGCCAGAATATCAAAAGGTCCGGGGAAAGACCGACTTTCTCACCCTGTGCAAGACCCCAGAGCTTGCCGCTGAAGTCACCATCCAGCCAGTGGATATCCTTGGGGTAGATGCAGCAATCCTCTTTTCAGACATTCTCATTCCACTAGAGCCCATGGGGATCGAACTCTCCTTTAAAGAGGGACATGGCCCAGTGCTTGAGCCGCCCATACGATCCAGGACCGAGGTGGAGAGACTCGTGGTCCACGATCCCAATGAGACTTGTAAATTCGTTCGAAGGACCATTGAAATATTGGTGGCTGCGCTGGCCAACAAGGTCCCCCTCATTGGATTTTCAGGGGCACCCTTCACCCTTGCAACGTACATGGTGGAAGGTGGGTCGAGCAGAAATTTTCTCAACACCAAGCGTATGATGTATGAAGAGCCCATCACATTTGGTCAACTCATGACCAAGCTCACAGACGTGACCATAAGGTACTTGCAAATGCAGATCGAGGCTGGGGTTGAGGCCATCCAGTTGTTCGACACATGGGCAGGGGCACTCAGTGTCACTGATTACACCACCCACGTACTTCCCCATGTAGAACGCATATTTAATGCCCTTTCACACTACAATGTGCCCAAGATATTCTTTGCCTTTGGGGGCTGCCACCTTCTCTCCTCTATAAAGGACCTGGAGTGTCAGTGCTTTGGCATAGATTGGCGCACCCCCCTTGATGTGGCGTCTCAGCTCCTTGGAGGTGACAAGGTGATTCAGGGCAATCTCGACCCCATTGCGCTCTTCTTACCAGAGGCTCAACTGAGAAAAGAGGTGGATAGGATACTAACAGAAGGGAGATGTGCTCGAGGACACGTGTTCAACCTTGGCCACGGGGTGCTCCCCCAGATTCCACCAGAGAAGGTAAAGCTTTTGGTGGAGCTAGTCCATGAGATCTCTAGTTAATCTTTTGGGATCGCAATAAAAATGAAGATCGGGATTTGTCTCCTCAATATGGGAGGGCCTGCCTCACTAGACGATGTAAGGCCCTTTTTGTTCAATCTTTTTTCAGACAGGGAGATCATCGAGCTTGGACCAGGGTTCCTACAGCGACCCATTGCGTGGCTCATAGCCAAGATGCGAGCCCCAAAGAGCAAGGAGAACTACAGGCTAATAGGCGGAAAGTCCCCCCTTACAGATATCACCATCTCTCAGGCAAAGGCCTTAGAAGGATTATTAAACAAAAGGATTGGGGGGGGAGTCTCCATAGGCTTTGTGGCCAAGGTGGGGATGCGCTACTGGCACCCGAGGACCCCAAAGACCCTTATGGAATTTAAGACCCAGGGGATCGAGAAGGTGATCGGCCTTAGCCTCTATCCCCACTTTAGCAGGGCCACAGGGGGTACATCTTTAAATGAATTTGAAAGGTGCGCCTGTGATCTGGGCATTGAGTTCGTCTCCATCAAGAGATATCCCACCCATCCAGCCTACATCAGCGCCCTAAAAGACGTGCTGGAAGAAGGGATTAATAAGATGGGCGGCCCTCCATTCCATTTGGTCTACAGTGCACATAGCCTGCCTGAACGCTTTATCCGCCAGGGCGACCCCTATCTCCACGACATCAAGGCCACTATCAAGGCCCTTGAGGCCCAGACCGGGATCAAAGGCACCCTCGCCTTCCAGAGCAGGTCAGGACCGGTCAAATGGCTAGAACCACAGACAGACCAACACCTCCTTGAGCTCGTAGCGCAAGGGAAGAGGCGAATACTCTGTCTACCCATAAGCTTTGTATCGGACCACATAGAGACCCTTTATGAGATAGACATGCTCTTTAAGGGCATTGTAAAAGAGGCAGGGGGAGAGCTCTACATGACCCCTGGCCTAAATACAAGGCCAAGCTTTATAGAGGCACTGTTCCAGTTGACTCAAGAGGCGCTCTCGTCAAAAGGATGGATAGAAGGAGTTTCGTAGATGGCAAGGGTTGTAATCATTGGCGGCGGTATGTCTGGCCTCTCACTTGCTTACTATCTCAAGGAATTTAGGGCAGATTATGAGGTAGTAGTACTCGAGAAGGAGACAACACCAGGGGGAAAGGCCCATACAAAGAGGCTCCATGGCTTCACAATAGAGTGTGGGGTAAATGGGGTCCTAGACAACAAGCCATCTACACTTGGGCTTGCAAGGGGGCTTGGGGTAGAGATACTCCCAAGCAATGAGAACTCTAAGAGGCGCTTTGTGGTAAAGGATGGGGCCCTTGTTGAGCTTCCAGACACCCCTAAGAAGTTTTTGAAAAGCCCACTCCTCTCTATTTCTGGCAAACTTAGGGTGGCATACGAACCCTTTGTGCCCAAGTATAGCGGGAAAGGGGACGAGTCCCTTGCCTCCTTTGCCAAGAGGAGATTGGGACCAGAGGCATACAAATACCTCATAGACCCCATGGCCACTGGGATCTATGCAGGAGACCCAGAGAGGCTCTCGCTAAAGAGTTGCTTTCCCAGGGTCCATGAACTTGAAGAGACCTATGGAAGCCTTATAAGGGCCATGATTCAACTGGCTAGGCAGGCCAAGAGGGAGAGGTCTGGGAAAAAGGTTGGTGCAGGTCCTGGTGGCAATCTCGTCTCCTTTAAAAATGGTATGGGCGAGCTAGTAGGTGCCCTTGAAGAGAGGCTTAAAGCGCAGGGAATGCTCCGTTGCGGTATAGAGGTCTTGGGCGTCGAGTGCCTAGATCGCTACAAATTCAAGGTCATTTGCCAAAATGGACAAGAGATAGAGTGTAGCCACGTGGTCCTGGCCTGTCCTGCCAAGGACGCCTCGAGGATTTTGCGGCACGCTCTTTCCGATATCGCCCAGATGTGTAACTCCTTTGACTACCCCCCTATTGGAGTTGTGGCCTTTGGAATAAGGCCAAAAGACGTGAGCCTTGACCTAAGGGGCTTTGGCTTTCTCGCCCCTGGGTGTGAACATAGGTCCATACTTGGCACCCTCTGGGACTCTTCCATATTTGAAAATCGCGCCCCAGAGGGGTGGGCGCTCCTTAGAACCCTTTTGGGAGGGGCAAGGCGAAGAGACATCAAATATAAGAGTGACAAGGAGCTGGTGGACATCACCTACAGGGAACTAAAGGACCTCGTAGGGCTAAATAGGGCACCTGAGTTAGTCGTGGTCCACAGGTGGCCGCGGGCAATTCCACAATACACTCTCGGACATGAGGATAGGGTTGAGGCCATACAAAAGGGACTTAGGCAATATCCAGGGCTTATGATCAGGTGTAACTGGATTGGAGGTGTGAGCCTAAATGACTGCATCCAGAATAGCAAAGAGCTTGCACAGGCACTTTAGGCCAAGAGCCACCGCATGATAGAAAAGAAAGGAGGTACGGGATTTGAATCCACAGATCTTCAGGGAGTATGACATAAGGGGTGAGGTGGACTCTGATCTCACTCAGGATGTGGTTACTGCCATTGGACAGGCGTACGGGACCCTCGTGAGGCGTCAGGGGCTACACAGGGTCACATGTGGAAGGGATGGGAGGACCCATTCTAAGAGGATTCAAGAATACCTCATAGATGGCATGGTGAGCGCTGGATTAGATGTGGTGGATATTGGGGAGTGCCCTACCCCGTGCCTCTACTTTTCTATCTTCCACCTGGACACCCACGGAGGGGTACAGGTGACTGGTAGCCACAACCCCCCAGAATTTAATGGATTCAAGATGTGTATTGGAAA
>WGBU01000114.1 GCA_015494155.1 Deltaproteobacteria bacterium
CTTGTATCATCTCTTCTGGATACTCATAGTCTTCGAGACGCCCCTCAAGGTAGTCGTCATATGCAGCCAGGTCAAAGTGACCATGCCCGCTAAATGAAAATACTATGCACTTCTCCTCTCCGGTCTCCTTACACTTCAATGCCTCGTCCACTACGCCCTTGATGGCATGGGAGGTCTCTGGCGCTGGTATGATCCCCTCTGTCCTGGCAAAGAGGACCGCTGCCTCAAACACTGGATTTTGGGTGTAGGCCCTGGCCTTGACTATGCCATCGTGGACCAGCTTACACAGGATGGGGGCATCTCCATGGTACCTGAGCCCTCCGGCATGTATGCCCGGTGGTTCAAACGTATGCCCTAGGGTATGCATAAGGAGCAGTGGTGTCATCCCTGCCGTGTCCCCAAAGTCATACTGGTAGAGCCCCTTTGTGAGGGTGGGGCAACTCTTTGGTTCTATCCCTATGATCTCTATGTCCTTTCCGTCCTTGATCTTGTCCCGCACAAAGGGCATGATCATCCCGCCAAAGTTGGACCCCCCGCCTACACAACCAATTACGCAATCTGGGTAGTCGTCCACTAACTCCAACTGTTTTTTGGTCTCTAGGCCTATCACTGTCTGGTGTAGGAGTACGTGGTTCAATACACTGCCAAGGGCATAGTTGGTGTCTTCGTGGGTGGCTGCGTCCTCCACCGCCTCGGAGATGGCAATACCCAGGCTGCCTTTTGAATCTGGGTTAGCCTCAAGGATCTTTCTGCCGGCATTGGTCCTGTCTGTAGGTGAGGGATAGACCTCACCATCCCAAATGTGCATCAAGATCCGCCTATAGGGTTTTTGTTGGTAGCTCACCTTTACCATATAGACAGTGCACTTGATGTCGAAGAGTTTACAGGCAAAGGAGAGTGCGCTGCCCCACTGGCCTGCACCAGTCTCAGTGGCCAATCTTTGGACCCCTGCCTTTTTGTTGTAATAGGCCTGGGCCACTGCGGTATTGGGTTTGTGGCTTCCTGGCGGGCTTACGCCCTCGTTTTTGTAGTATATCCTCGCAGGTGTTCCCAGGGCCTTTTCAAAGTTTCTCGCCCTATGAAGCGGTGACGGCCTCCAGAGTTTGTAGATCTCCTTCACCTCTTCTGGTATCTCTATCCAAGGCTCCTGGCTCACCTCCTGCATGATGAGGTCGTCTGGGAATATGGGCTTTAGGTCGTCTGGTGTCACTGGCTGCCCTGTCTGTGGGTTAAGTGGTGGTGCCAAGGGCGTGGGAAGGTCTGGAAGGATATTGTACCACGCGTCAGGCATTTCCTTCTCACTCAAGATGATCTTATAGTCGTCACTCATTTTAAGCTTCTCCTTTTTGCACAAGATTTTCTCTCCATATTCAACCTAATTTGCTCCCTTTTTCAGTGCAGGATCTAGGCCCTACCTTAAAATGGGTAAATCAGCTTGAACCACACATTGTAGCCTTCTGGGTGGTTCTTTGCCTCGAATTCGAACTGCGACCGCAGGGTTGCCATGATCTTGCCATGCCTATACCAGATGCCAGGTCCTAGTGCCCAGACTTGCCCCTGCTCTCCCTCTATTGTGTCGAGGACCGCCTTGAGGGGGGCTGGGTATTTGTCTGTGCCATGGAACTTGTCATTGGTTACCTGTCTGTAATAGTATCCACTGAGCCCCACGCGCAGGTTGGGATTGAGACCGTATGAGACATTAAAGTCCATGTGAAAGTCTTGGCCTGGGGTCCTGTCTATCTTTACAGGGGGCCCTGGGCTGTAATCCTCTTGTCTTGTGTTGAAATCGTACATGAGTTTTGCAGAGAATTCCCACGCTGGAGTGGGCATGTAGGTGATGGCAAAGACTGGCTCAATGGTCCAGTAGTTCCTGCCCAAAGACATGAAATTGTCATCGTCCTGGTTGTAGAGTGGGATGTAGATGTCTGCGATGTCTAGGACTGTGTGGAGCTTACCGCCCATGAGGTGCCATGTGAGCAACATTGGAGACCATATGAAATAGGGTATGTCTGTATCGTGATATTCATCCCCGCCGTTGGGTCCTGCCGGTCCATTGAGATCGAGATCAGCATCGACCAGCAGGATGAAAAAGTGCTGACCATAATTGGCATTGAAAAATCTTTTCTTGGAGATCCATATAAATCTTGCCACTTCACCGTATACGGTAATATTGTCGAGCTGTTTCGAGTCGTCTCCATCGCTGTCCTTTAGTTCGTCGGCACTATAGAAATAGAAGTAGTTCACATATGTGAGCCCTGGGGGTGGTGCAGCACCGACCATGAAGGCCTCTGCACCATTTGGATAAGTCTCCATGTCCAAGGCCAAGGTTTTACCAATACTGATGATCAAAAATGCCCACGCAAGGCCTAGGACAAGCACCAATGACGTGGATTTCCTCAATCCTTTAAGCATTCCTCATCCCTCCCATCTAGTTTTTGAACCCAATACTAAAAAAAATTACGATTTGCAACCATATTTATCCTCTTTAGTCCATACTTCTTGACACCAATTTTGGGCGTATTTATTGTCCCTTACGGAAGATAGTGGAACGAACCCTCTGGAGGAAGATAAAGGAGTCTCATTTATGACTGTAAATGGAGGATTTAACCCCAGCGACCTCAATGAGCGCGGACGAATCATTTTGAGGGCTGTAGTGGATATGTATCTGGAACACGCAGAGCCTGTTGGCTCTCGTACTGTGGCAAAGCACACAAGACTTGGCGTGAGCCCTGCTACTATAAGAAACGTAATGGCCGATCTTGAGGATGTTGGATTCCTGTATCAGCCGCACACCTCCGCTGGAAGGCTGCCTACTGAAAAGGGGCTGAGATTTTATATCAATCACCTTTTGGAGAAGAAGGGCCTTACAGACGAGGAAAAAGAGGTCATCAGGAGTGAGCTCAAGGGGATAACAGAGGACGTGGGTCACCTGGTAAAAAAGGCAGTGGATGTCTTGGCCCGAGTATCTGGTCAGGCAGCTCTGGCCCTCGTGAGCCATGGGGCAGAGGATGAACTCATACACATAGAGTTTGTGAAGCTAAGGCCCAATAAGATTTTGGTGATCAGTGTCTTCAACTCAGGGTTGGCGCATACAAGGACAGTCCGTACCCGGAGAGACGTGGATGAGGAGAGGTTGAGGCGCATCAATCAGTATCTCAACGACAAACTCAGGTATATGGACATAAAAGAGGTGCGTGATGCAGTGGTTCGGGAGATGATGGAAGACAAGAGGCTGTTTGACCACCTCATGGAAGAGGCATTGGATAAGGCCACAAACCCCAAAGTGAATGCGCCGGAAGAGAAGGTCTTCATTGGGGGTGCTGTGAACCTACTTAATCAACCTGAATTCAAGGACATTGCCCGGCTACGCCATCTCTTACAGGCCTTTGAAGACAAAAAGACCCTAATAGAAATCCTAGAGGCCGCTGTGGATGGCGACTCGGTGACCATAATAATTGGGGAAAAGGAGCTTGCTACACTCATACCTGGCTGTGGCGCAGTAGTGGCCTCATATGAAGAAGGCCCTGGAATTAAGGGAAGTCTCGGCATATTGGGTCCCATGCGTATGGACTACAGTAAGATAATGAGCCTAGTTGAATACACTGCAAGTGAGTTGGGCAAGAGGATCAGAGAATCCAATTGATGGAGGAGGCCATGACAGAGGAAAAGGGAGCAAAAAAAGAGGAAATAAAAGAGATGGAAAAAAATAGTGAAAAAAGACCAGAAGATAATACATCAAAAGCTGCTGGACGCGAAGGAGGTGTGGCACCCGCCGACCTTGAAGAGTGCAGGAGGCTTTTGGAGGAAAGGGACCATGAGATTAGCGAACTAAAAGACCGTCTCCTACGGCTTGGGGCGGAGTTCGAGAACTTTAAAAAGCGGATGGAGCGCGAAAAGGAAGAATACATGAAGTATGCCCTCGAGTCCTTTGCCAAGGAACTACTACCTTTCCTCGATAACCTTGAGCGTGCTATCCAGACAGCCAGAGAGAACCCAGATACAGATAAGATCTTGGAAGGGCTTGAACTCACCCTCTCTGGATACTTCAACACCCTTGAAAAGTTTGGGCTGAAGCAGTTTGTGGCAGAGGGTAAGAGGTTCGATCCAAATTTCCACGAGGCCCTGGGTGTGGAAGAACACGATGGCGTGGAGGAGAATACTGTGATCAAAGAGTTGTTAAAGGGCTACACACTACATGAGAGGGTGATAAGACCTGCCCTCGTTGTGGTATCAAAAAAGAGCCAAAAAGGGAGTGGACAAACGGAAAGTGATGCTTAATGTACCTCTAAGCAAAGCTTATGCCAAAGCTTAAATGAAAACCGAATGTGAGGACAAAAGGAGGATTGATAAAGATGAGCAAAGTGATTGGAATAGACCTTGGGACTACAAATTCATGTGTAGCTATTATGGAGGGTGGAGACCCTAAGGTCCTGACTAATGCCGAGGGTGGTAGGACCACACCATCTGTCGTTGCATTTACAGATAAAGGAGAGCGATTGGTGGGAATGCTTGCCAAGAGGCAGGCAGTGACCAACGCCGAAAATACCATATTTGCAGTAAAGAGGTTGATTGGCCGTAAATATACAGACCCAGAGGTCCAGAAGTCGAAAGAGATAATGCCATATAAGATAGTGGAAGGACCTAATGGGGATGCCTATGTGGAGGTCCAGGGCAAGAAGTACAGCCCTGCCGAGATCTCTGCCATGATACTCACCAAGATGAAACAGACTGCCGAGGAGTACCTTGGCGAGAAGGTTACTGAGGCAGTTATCACAGTGCCTGCATACTTTAATGACAGCCAGCGTCAGGCCACCAAGGATGCTGGTAGGATTGCAGGCCTAAATGTCTTGAGGATCATCAACGAGCCAACAGCCGCATCCCTGGCCTATGGGCTTGATAAAAAGGGAGAAGAAAAGATCGCCGTCTTCGACCTTGGGGGTGGTACGTTTGACATCTCCATCCTCGAGATTGGCGAAGGGGTGTTCGAGGTAAAGGCCACAAATGGCGACACCTTCTTAGGTGGTGAGGACTTTGATCTCAGGATCGTAGATTGGCTCGCAGACGAGTTCAAGAAGGAGCACGGTGTCGATCTTCGGGAAGACAGGATGGCACTTCAGCGTCTAAAGGAGGCGGCAGAAAAGGCCAAGTGCGAGCTCTCCACTACCATGGAGACCGAGATCAATCTCCCCTTTATAACTGCCGATGCCAGCGGCCCAAAACACCTGGTGATGAAGCTCACACGCGCAAAGCTCGAGGCCCTCTGCGAAGACCTCATAGAGAGGTTGGTTGGTCCGTGCGAGACGGCATTGAAGGACGCAGGTCTCACCAAGGCAGATATAGACGAGGTCATCCTGGTAGGTGGTATGACACGTATGCCTCGCGTCCAGGAGAAGGTAAAGGAGATCTTCGGAAAAGAGCCACACAAGGGTGTCAATCCCGATGAGGTGGTGGCCATTGGTGCAGCCATTCAGGGTGCTGTGTTGAAGGGCGAGGTCAAAGACGTGCTCTTGCTGGATGTGACACCACTGAGCCTTGGTATCGAGACACTTGGTGGTGTGATGACCAAACTCATTGAGAAGAACACCACTATCCCCACAAGAAAGAGCCAGATCTTTACCACAGCTACAGACAACCAAAATGCTGTCACCATACACGTGCTCCAAGGAGAGCGCGAGATGGCCGCTGACAATAAGAGCATAGGTCGGTTTGAGCTTGTGGGTATTCCACCAGCACCCCGAGGGGTGCCACAGATCGAGGTCACCTTCGACATAGACGCCAATGGCATCTTGAATGTGTCGGCCAAGGACCTCGCTACTGGAAAAGAGCAGTCCATTCGGATACAGGCCTCTAGCGGTTTGAGCGAAGAGGAGATCCAGCGAATGATCAAAGACGCTGAGGCCCATGCAGAAGAGGATAGGAAGCGCCGTGAACTCATAGAGGCCAGGAACCAGGCAGACACCCTCATCTACTCTACTGAAAAGAATCTCCAGGAGCTTGGAGACAAGATAGACCAGGCCACAAAGGACAATATAAACGAAAAGATCCAGGCCCTTAGAAAGGCCATGGAAGGCGATGATGTCAATGCCATAAAGAGGGCTCAGGATGAACTCATGCAGGCTGCCCACAAGGTGGCAGAGATGATGTATCAGCAGGCCCAGGCAGGCGCTGGTGCTGGAGGAGCAGCAGGTGCCCAGGCAAGTGGAGGGGCCACTACTGGTTCAACAGGTGATAGTAAAAAAGGTGGCGATGACGACGTAGTAGATGCGGATTTTGAGGAAGTGAAATAGAGATTGTGGTAAAATATCATATCGTTGACTGAGGAGGCGGGCCTTGGCAGCCCGCCTTTTTATATGGAATGACCTTGACACACCAAGTACCACTATTTACAATCCCAATCGAAAAAGGAAAAAAAAGCGGGTGTAGCTCAGTTGGTAGAGCACAAGCTTCCCAAGCTTGGGGTCGCGGGTTCGAATCCCGTCGCCCGCTCCAAATCCCTTTTTGAGGTTTGTGCGTTATTGGCGCCTTACTTCAAATAGTGGAGTAATTTTAAAGACGTACTCTGCTAAGAGAAGTGGGCGAATGCCCACTTTTTTATTTGAGAATTAAATTAGAATGATTGAAGATATTTACAATAAAACAGACCTTGAAAAGGAGATTTGGTCCCTACTGGAAGGGACTGTGGAACTCTTGGGGTTTCACATAGTTGATGTAGAGTATGTGCGTTCCCATGGTGGGATGACGCTTAGGATCACCATAGAGAAGGAGGATGCACCAGTCACCATTGACGACTGTGTAGAGGTGAGTAGGACGTGTAGCGATATCTTGGACATAAAGGATCCAATCTCTGGTGCATACAACCTTGAGGTCTCTTCTCCAGGTATCAATAGGCCATTAAAGCGGATCAAGGACTTTGAGAGGTTCAAGGGGGAAAAGGCCAAAATAGAGACCGGCGACAAGATAGACGGCAGGCACAGGTTCAAGGGGACTTTGCAGGGTGTAAGAGACGGCAACATCTTGATTGAGACAGGCGACGAGGTCTTTTCTATACCTTTTACAACCATAAAAAAGGCCCGTTTAGACAGGATTTAAGGAGCATAGACATTATGACAATGGAATTGAAGAGGACCATTGATCAGGTCTGCAAAGAAAAGGGGATTGACAAAGAGGTCTTGATAACGGCCCTGGAGGAGGCGATCAAGTCGGCAGTCAAGAAGCGTTATGGGGCCAATCTCGACCTTGAGGTCTCTTATAACGATGCAGTAGGAGATCTTGAGGTCTTTCAGTACAGGACAGTGGTAGAGAAGGTGGAAGATCCAGATCTGGAGATCAGTCTAGAGGAGGCACGTGAATTGGACCCAGAGAGTGAGATTGGTGACAGCCTGGGCACCAAGATGGATATCTCCAATCTGGGTAGAATAGCTGCCCAGTCTGCAAGACAGGTGATACTACAAAAGATGAAGAGTGCCGAACAGGACGTGATCTATGAAGAATTTAAAGACAGGATCGGCCAAATTGTAAATGGGATTGTACAGCGGTTTGAACGTGGGAGCATAATTGTCAATCTCGGAAGGACAGAGGCCATTTTACCCAGTTCAGAGCAGGTCTCTTCAGAGAGCTGGAGAAGGGGCGACAGGATCAGGGCCATCATCGTAGACGTGCGAAAGAGTGCCAGAGAGCCCCAGGTAGTCATCTCAAGGAATAGGGCCGAGTTTCTAGTAAAGTTATTTGAATTGGAAGTTCCTGAGATTGCAGAAGGAATTGTGAGAATAATGGGGGTCGCCAGGGAGCCAGGCAGTAGGTCAAAAATAGCCGTTAGCTCCAGCGATTCAGATGTTGACCCTGTGGGCGCCTGTGTTGGTATGCGTGGTTCAAGGGTACAGGCCATAGTCCAGGAACTCCGTGGAGAAAAGATAGATATCGTCCCATGGAATCCAGATCCAGTGAAGTATGTATTTAATGCACTGGCACCAGCAGAGTGTTCTAAGGTGATTGTGGATGAGGCAGAAGAGAGTCTCGAGGTGATAGTGCCTGATGACCAGTTGAGTCTGGCCATTGGGCGGCAGGGACAGAATGTGCGGTTGGCAGCCAAGCTCATGGGCTGGAAGATAGATGTCAAAAGTGAGACACGTTATGCACACCTTCAGGATCCCAATTACCTTGAATTATTGAAGCTACCTAGCATGAATGAGAATGTAGCAGATAAGTTGTTCGACAGTGGATTTAATACGATAGAGGCGCTCAAAGGGGCCAATGTAGAAGAGATCGTGGAAAAGGCGAGGATACCAAGTGGCTTGGCAGAGACACTCATTGAAGAGGCCAAGGCATATGAGCCCGCCCAAGACGTGGGAGAGAGTGTAGGAGATGTAGAAGGGGAACTGGATGAGACAGAGAGAAAACCCATGATGGCCCAAGAGCAAGAATTACAAGACGGCAAAAGCGATGAAGAAAGGGCATAGGCCCATCAGGATGTGCATAGTTTGTAGAAAGAGGATGGAAAAAGAGGACTTGATAAGAATGTGCATCGTCCGTGGAAAGGTGGTCTTGGATGAAAAAAAGAGTATCCCTGGGCGTGGGGCCTATGTATGTGATACCTGTCTTGATCGTGCAATGGCCAATTACAAGGGTTGTCTTAATAGGGCCTTTAGGACAGACAGACACTTGGTCTTGGAACGACCTGGTCAGTAAATAGCTTTATGGGGGAATGAACAAAGGATGGCGAAGATAAGAGTATTTGAACTGGCAAAGGAATTTGGGCTTTCCAGCAAGGAGATGGAGGCCCAAGTGAGATCTATGGGGTTCAATATAAAGAACTATATGAGTACCCTTGAAGACTACGAGGCAGCGGAAGTGAGAAAGACCATGCGGGAGCGGCAGGAAGATAGACTACACGCACCAAAAGAGGGTGAGCAGGGACAAAAGGTGGTCAAGAGAAAACACCCTGTAGTAAAACTTAAGAAGAAGGTGGTCCTTAAGAAGCGGCCTAAGGTAGAGGAAGAGAAAAAAGAAAAAGAAAAGCCACAAGAACCCCCCAAAGAGCCAGAGACCAAGGTGTCACAAAAAGAGGAGCCCGAACAAGAGGCCAAGTCCATACCTGAGGTCAAGGGCCCAGAGAAAAAGGAGCCAGAGCTAAAAAAAGAGGTGCGCGTAGAGAAAAAGGCAACTTCCCCAGCGGCAACCCCTGAGAAGCAGGTTGTCAAGGAAGAGGCCAAGGTCAAGAAAGAGACCCCCAAGCCCAAAGAAGAGGGCAAGGAGGCCAAGAGCTTTGTCAAGGTCATTGCTAGGAAGTCACTCGACGAATTAAAGGGTGTACGTCCCACAAGACCCCAGGAAAAAGAGAGTAAGAGGCCACAGGCGGTCCCTAGGGAACATCCAAAACCCCAGAGACCAGAAGTAGTGCCAACCACTATAGAGACAGGCGAGGCCGGAGGCGCCCCCAAAGAGGCACAGCGCAAGCCCAAAAAGAAGGGCAAACGTGTGGTGAAGATCTCTGAACTGGAAGGCCTTGTTAGGGAAAGACGGGCCAAGAAACAGAAGGCAAAGGAGAAGTTAAAGCCAATAAATAAACTCTTGAGTGAAGAGCTGATGGAACCCCTCGAGGAGATGGAGCCAGAGAAGGCACCTGAGGAGGCGGCCAGTGCTCCAAAGGGAAAGCAGCCCAAGACAAAGGAAAAGGAGGAGAAAAAGGCACCTTCTACAGCACCTCCAAAGGCAAGCAAACGCCGTTTTGCCATCTACGAGACCATTCAGGTCGACGAACTAGCCAAGAGGATGGGGGTGAAGGTCTCAGACGTGATCATGAAACTCATGTCCCTAGGGGTGATGGCCACAGCCAATCAGTCCATTGATTTTGATGTGGCAGCAATAGTGGCCTCTGAATATGGCTTTGAGGTGGAAAAGAAGGCAGTGGCAGAGGACCTCATCCATATGGAAGAAGAAGAGGACGACGAGGCAAGCCTCGAACCAAGGCCACCAGTGGTGACAGTTATGGGCCATGTTGACCATGGTAAAACCACACTCCTAGATGCCATTCGCCACTCAGATGTGGCCTCTAGGGAGGCTGGAGGCATTACTCAACATATCGGTGCTTACCATGTGACCCTCCCATCTGGTAACAAGGTGGTATTTCTCGATACACCAGGCCATGAGGCGTTTACCCAGATGCGTGCCAGGGGGGCACAGGTAACAGACATCGTTGTCCTCGTTGTGGCCGCCGACGACGGTGTTATGGCCCAGACCAAGGAGGCAATAGACCACGCAAGGGCTGCCAATGTCCCCATAATTGTCGCAGTGAACAAGATAGACAAGCCAGAGGCAAATCCAGACCGGGTGAAGACCGAGTTGAGTGAACTGGGACTTGTGCCAGAGGAGTGGGGTGGAGACACAATATTTGTGGAGATCTCTGCAAAGAAGAAGATCGGTATAGACGAATTCTTGGAGCTCCTCGCCCTCCAGGCCGAGGTATTGGAACTCAAGGCCAACGCCAAGAAGCGGGCCAAGGGCTATGTAATAGAGGCGCGGTTAGACAAGGGGCGTGGCCCTGTTGCCACCATGATTGTAAGAGAGGGGACATTGAAGCGCGGAGACGCCATGGTGTGCGGCCTACACTATGGGAAAGTAAGGGCCATGTTGAACGATAGAGGTGAGAGGGTGGAGGCCGCAGGACCTTCTATGCCAGTAGAGGTACAAGGGTTGAGCGGTGTACCAGAGCCTGGTTCGGAGTTCGTGGTCCTTCCAAACGAGAAGAAGGCACGTGAGGTGGCTGAGTACAGGCAGAGAAAGCAGAGGGAGGCAGAACTGGTCAAGACTCAGAAGATCAGCCTTGAGACCATGTTCGAGAGACTCCAGGAACAGGAGGTCAAAGAACTCAATATTGTTCTCAAGACCGACGTACAGGGTTCCCTGGAGGCCATGAGCGATGCGCTCAGAAAGCTCAGTACCAAGGATATCAAGGTGAATATCGTCCGTGCGGGTATTGGGGCAATAACTGAATCAGACATCCTCTTGGCCTCTGCATCCGATGCCCTAGTGGTTGGTTTCAATGTCAGGCCAAATGCACAGGCCAAGGCCCTGGCAGACCAGGAGAAGGTGGACATCAGATTCTACGACGTCATCTATCATGCCATAGACGAGATAAAACAGGCGATGGTGGGCCTCTTGGAGCCAGAGTACAAGGAAGAGGTGATCGGCCATGCAGAAGTGAGACAGACCTTCAGGGTCCCCAAGGTGGGAACCATTGCAGGTTGTTACGTACTGGATGGAGTGGTGCGTCGTGGCGCCAATGCCAGGTTGTTGCGGGAAAACGTGGTGGTGTACACGGGCAAGATCGCAAGCCTGAGGCGCTTTAAAGAAGACGTAAAGGAGGTGGCCTCTGGGTTTGAATGTGGTATCGGACTTGAGAATTTCAATGATATCAAGGTCGGTGATGTGATAGAGACCTATGAAATGGTCGAGGTGAAGCCGACACTTGGCGAAAGTGTTGGTGAAGAAAAAGAGTCCAAATAACGACTTGTCATGATAGTAGGAGTTGTACGAATTAGACTCCACCTTGACGGCAACCACTCATTAAAGGGGAAGCGCAAGGTGATCAAAAGCATACTACAACAGGTCTCTGCGAGATTTAACTGTGCAGCATCTGAGGTGGACCTACACGACGTATGGCAATCTGCAGAGATCGGTATAGCCACAGTGGGTAACGATGGCCCCACTATCAACTCGGCCCTGGACAAGATCTTGGATTTTATAGAACGAAATGTACAGGCAGAGGTGGTTGGGTCGAGCCTCGAGATGATTCACCTGGGAAAAGAGGCATGATACATCCCTATCCACGTTCTGTGAGACTTCAAGAACTCATTCACGCCGAAGTAAGCGAGATGCTCCAGAGGCGCATAAAGGATCCCAGGGTCCAGGGACTGGTCACTGTGGTAGAGGTTGAAGTGAGCAGGGATCTTCGAAAGGCCACAATATTCGTATCGGTATATGGAGATAGCTCTAGTAGGGCCCGGGCCATGAAGGGGCTTGAACGTGCCACTGGTTTTGTGAGACATGAGCTCTTCAAGCGTCTTGATATAAAAAGGGTCCCTGAGATTACATTCAAGCTCGATGAGAGATTGGATTATGCACAGCATATCGAAGAGTTACTCAGGGGGGCTGGTTCTTGAATCGAAGTGTACTGGATTTAGGTTAGTTACAAGGTAATAGTAAATGGAAGTAGCAGTTGGCGACCTTAAGGAAATAGCAGATATTATCGAGAATGGAGAGCGGTTCCTGTTGACGTGTCACGTGAAGCCAGATGGTGATGCACTGGGTTCCATGCTCGGGCTTGGTTTGGCCCTCGAGGATGCAGGCAGAGAAGTACGATATTATGCACAGGACCCAGTCCCCAAGGGATTGTCATTCTTACCAGGAAGCTCACAGGTCCAAGATCACTTCGACCCCGACTATGCATCTGATGCGGTCTTGGTTATCCTGGACTGTAATGAACCGTCCCGCATAGGAGATATGGCAGAGACACTCCTTGAGCTTGCCAAAAGGGTCGTGGTCCTGGACCATCACCTTGGGGAAAACCTGCATTGCAATCAGCGTAAGAAAAATGGCCTTGGAAAGTGCTGTGGATATGTATCAGTAGAGGCATGTTCGACTGCCGAGATCATAGTAGACCTGCTGGATTGTCTCAACTGGTCTATGAGTGTAAATAGTGCCACGTGTCTATACACTGGGCTCATCACAGACACTGGGAGTTTCAGGCACAGTAACACAGACAAAAAGGCATTTCTGACCGCATCAAAACTCCTGGACGCAGGTGTGGACAACTACTTTGTGGCCAATAAGATATACCAGAGCTGTCCGCGTGAGCGATTGGAACTCCTGGGGCTCGTCTTAAAGACGCTAGAGATACATGAGCATGGCCTGTTTGCCATGATTCACGTGACCCCAAAGATGTTTGATGTCACAGGGGCCACAGAGGAGGATACCAACGATTTTGTGGGCTATGCCAGGTGCATAGACACTGTGGAGCTCGCAGCCTTTGTAAAAGAGGTGAGGGCAGGGCATGTATCTGTGAGCCTCAGGTCAAAGAAATTTATTAATTGTGTGGAGATTGCACAGAAATTTGGTGGTGGCGGCCACTTCCATGCTGCAGGCTTCAGGACCCCAGGGACCGCCCATGAAATAAGAGAGGTCCTTTTAAATAAGGTCCATGAATATTTTGAACAACTTGATATCTCGGGTAGAATCTAAAATGTCTGACGGAGTTGTCCTCATAGACAAGCCAGCGGAGATGACCTCTTTTGACGTGGTGAGGGCCTTAAAGGCCATTTTGAAGGGTAAGAAGATCGGCCATGCAGGCACCCTCGATCCCCTAGCCACAGGATTATTACCCATATGTATAGGCCATGCCACAAAGCTTTCACAATTTATAATGGCAGGTCTTAAGGAATATCGGGGGGTGATGGTGCTGGGCAAAAGAACCGATACCTTCGATGGCCATGGTAGGGTGATAGAAGAACGAGAAGTAGGTGAGATTGCAATAGAAGAGGCGAGAAAGGTTGCCAAGGCCTTTACAGGGAAGATGGAGCAGAGCCCACCACCATTTTCTGCAGTAAAACACAAGGGAAAGCCCCTTTATTACTTTGCCCGGAAGGGCATAGTCATCCAAAAGGATCCCAGGGAGATTTTTGTGCAACTATTTGAGATTACAAACTTACGCCAGGGGCGGCTGGTAGATTTCCGAGTAGTGTGCACTAAGGGGACATATATAAGGAGTCTGGTAGATGAGTTCGGTAAAGCCCTTTCGACAGGTGCCTATCTAAGCGAGCTTCAACGCACGAGGGTGGGTCCATTTTCACTAGACATGGCCTATTCCCTGGACGAAGCAATAGAGATGGCCCAAAAAGGGGAGTTGGGTCCTTTGATGCTAGACACTGAAACGGTCTTGTCGCACATCCCTTCTGTGGAGATCGATCTTGGCATGGCCAGAGAGATCACCCATGGTATCCCTGTCGATTCAGGAGTACTTCAAGGACTTTTGGAGAAACAGGGTGTGGAGATAGAGCCATATCTCCCCTATTTGAGGCTCAAGACACGCTCCAATGGTAGCAGTGGCAGGACTGTGGCAGTGTGTCATTGGCCCAGCCCCAATGGTATTCAGACCAAGGTCAAGATGGCAAAGGTTTTTAGCAATATTCAATAAAACTTCAAAGGAGGAATAGAAAAGTGGCCCTTGATGCTGCAAAA
>WGBU01000115.1 GCA_015494155.1 Deltaproteobacteria bacterium
CCTTGTCAAAATCTCCAAGGACACAATAGGGATATTCCACCAGGAACGTATTGAGTTCGAGGAGCGCCTCATCTTCAAGGAGCCTTCCACCTGCCCCTTCTGAAAGAGACCTTGCCTGCGAAAGGATCGCCTCTCTCCTCTCATCCTGATCTACTACTACATAGGCCCCTCTGAGTGTCTCTATATAGTCCTTCAGCCCTGAACCAGGCTCAAGAGACCCTGGTGCGTGGAACCTGTGACCAAAGGTCTTGTTCCCGCACGCTATGCCTGCAATCTCAAAGTCCAGTACCTCGTCACCGAAGATCCCGAGAAGCCACCTTATGGGCCTTGCAAACCTGAACCCACTCGCCTCCCATTTCATGTTCTTGGGAAAGGGGATTTCAGAGACCAGTGTGGGGAGCACCTCGTTTAGAATGTCTCTAGTGGGCCTTCCTTGAAGCCGCTTTTTGATGCACACATATGGGCCACGCTCTGTCTCTTCGATCTCAAGGTCTTCCACAGAGACCCCATTTCTCTTGGCAAAACCATGGGCTGCCTTGGTGGGATTGCCCTGGTCATCGAATGCCACCTTCTTGGGCGGGCCCATGACCTTCTCCAAAAGGTCTTCCTGTCTTATCTCCACACCTTCCACCCACAAGACCAGTCGCCGTGGGGTGGCGAGTGTTTTGATTGCCTCAAACCCTATACGCTTTTCCCTTAGCACCTCCCCTGTCCTGGCCGCGAATGCATCCAGGGCAGGGGGCAAAAAGCCTGCTGGTATCTCCTCTGTCCCAATCTCAACCAGTAGATTTTTCCGTGTATCCACTTGCACAACCCCTCGCTATCTTTCTCACCCTTGCGATCATATTAGTACGCTCCTGCACACTCAGGGCCCCACGGGCATCGAGCAGATTGAACGTGTGGGAGCACTTGAGACACATGTCATAGGCGGGCAATACCAGGCCCTTCTCAAGGAGGGACTCTGCCTCTCTCTCATAGATGCCAAAAAGTGTCTCGAGGGACTTTATGTCTGCCTCCTCAAAGTTGTATCTGGAAAACTCCTTTTCGTCCTCAAGATGGACCTCACCATATGTGACCTCATCGTTCCACTTGAGATCGTAGACATTGTCCACACCCTGTAGGTACATGGCGATGCGCTCTAGGCCATAGGTGATCTCTGCTGCCACTGGCTCGCAGTCTATGCCCCCAACCTGCTGAAAATAGGTAAACTGGGTGATTTCCATGCCATCGAGCCAGACCTCCCACCCAAGTCCCCAAGCGCCCAGGGTGGGAGACTCCCAGTCGTCCTCCACAAATCGGATGTCATGGGCCAGTGGGTCAATGCCAAAGGCCCTAAGACTGCCAAGATAGAGGTCTTGGACGTCTGGTGGCGCAGGTTGAATTATCACCTGGTATTGATAGTAGTGCTGAAGCCTATTGGGGTTCTCCCCGTATCGACCATCTGTAGGGCGTCTCGATGGTTGGACATATGCGACACGCCATGGGTCAGGTGTGAGTGTCCTCAAGAATGTGGCTGGATGAAAGGTGCCTGCCCCCACCTCCACATCGTAAGGTTGGAGGAGTAGGCATCCTTTGGCCTCCCAGTACTCGTTCAATTCACTGATCAGTTCCTGAAAATTCATACCCTTCTACTCCAATGACCTAAGAGTCTCACCATCTCTGAGTCTGTCGCCCTGTCGTTGCCATTCTCTGGGTCCTGTCCCTGGAAATACTATACAGTTTGTGCCAATCTCCACCCCGTCTGGCACTACAGCCCCCTTCCCCATGAGCGTGAGGCCAGAGGAAAGGTGCTTGGGATAGTCCACGTTTTTAACACCAGGGTCTCCCTCACCTACGAGTGCTCCTCGCCCAAACCTCACCCCCTTGTCCGATACAACCCGCTTTAGCCTTGCACCAGGGCATATATGGCACTTGTGCATGATGACACTAGAGTCTATTGAGGCCCCTTCCTCCACCACCACCCCTGGGCTCAGGATGGAGTTGGAGACCTGGCCCTTGACCACACACCCTGGCCCTATGACTGATCTTTTCACCTCTGCGTGATTGGCGATGTGTGAGGGGGGCCAATCGCCCACTCTTCCCTCTTCCTCCCAATTGGTGGTGATACCCCAACCCTCTGGATCTAGCCCAGACTCAGGCCTCACCATGTCCATATTGGCATCCCAGTAGGCCTTTACTGTACCCACATCGCGCCAATAACCAGTAAATGTATAGGCATATAGTTCGCCATCCCTCATGGCCCTAGGGAGGATATTGTAGCCAAAGTCTTCTTCCTTGGTGGAGGTAAGTGCCTCGACCAAGTAATCTGTATCGAACACATAGATTCCAAGGGATGCCAGATTGCTCCTGGCCCTTTCAGGCTTTTCCTCCCAGTCCACAACACGCCCAGTGGAATCCACTATGCCAATTCCAAACTGGCTCGTCTCTTCCCATGGCACAGGCATCATGGCCACTGTGACCTTTGCACCACTTTCCCTGTGTGCCTTGACCAGTGCCCTATAGTCCATGTGGTAGACGTGGTCCCCAGAGAGGATAAGCACCTGGTTGGATGGCCTTTCCAGGATGAAGTCGAGATTCTGCCTCACTGCGTCTGCAGTGCCCCTGTACCAGTCTGAATCCTTTTCTCCTGTGCGGGGCGGCAGGATCTTAACACACCTGGATCGGCCGATGAAGTCCCATGCCTGGCCTGTACCTATGTGTCGCATGAGAGAAAGCGGCTTATACTGTGTCAGCACAGCCACCTGAAAGAGCCCGGAATTCATGGCATTGGACAGGGCAAAATCTATGATCCTGTAGATCCCGCCAAAGGGCACAGCAGGTTTGGCCCGCTTCTTTACGAGTATGTTGAGCCTGCTCCCTACCCCGCCTGCAAGTATGAATGCAAGTGTGTCCCTCATGATCCGCTACTTATTAGCAGATAATGAGGAAAAAGACAAATCATTTGAAGGAGACGATTAGAATCAACCCATGGGTTCTATGTATATCTCTACGCGTCTATTGAGCTGCCGTCCATAGGCGGTGTCATTGCTTGCCCTGGGCCTCGACTCACCGTAGCCTATCACAGTTATCCTGGATGGAGACACCCCTTTAGAGACCAGTAGATCGCGCACTGCCATAGCGCGCCTCTCTGAGAGCCTTAGGTTGAACTCTTCGCTCCCTATACTGTCTGTGTGTCCCTCTATCCTGATCCGGGTCTGGGGATACTCTTTTAGTATCCTGGCGAGACGGTCTATCTCGGGGTATGCCCCAGGCCTTATGACACTCGAATTAAAGTCGAACAAGACATCGCCCTTGTATGTGACCTCGAGCACATTTTGAACCCTTGATACAGTAGCCGCCTGAGACCCTGCCATGGCGGCACGAAGGGCCTCCTCTTGCCGGTCCATATAGTTTCCAATAGCTGCACCCGACAGCCCACCTATGGCGGCACCTATGGCCGCACCCTCCAAGGTGGCCTTGGTGTCGTGTCCAATGGCCTGGCCAATCACAGCACCTGCGGCAGCCCCAATGGCAGTACCATAGGTGGCGCCTTTCTGAGTGTGTGTCTGTGGCTGGGCACAGGAAGTCAACCAGATCCCTACCAAAAGCAAAACAAATGAAATCAGAATGCGCCTCATCGTCTTCCTCCTTCTTTTATATAGTGTTCACAACTATACGAACGCATTTTTCGTACCAGAGGAAACTACCTATAATCACAGGAAAAAGGGATTTATCTATACGACAAAATGAAAAAATTTTCGACAATTTTGTCGAGACAAAAGAGGGGGCCTGATACCCCCTCTTTGGTGTCCACTTACAATCAGCAGCCTTCTACAACTGCCCTCTTAACCCTCGCCTTAAGGAGGGCCTTGTCTCCCTGGTGAACCTTTTCAAAAAGGCCCCTTTCGGTCTCGATGACCACATGGCCCTTCTGATCCTGATCGAGCCAGATTATGTATTCATCTTTATTTACACACTTTTTAATGGTAGCAGGTACCATCAGCCCCATTTCATGACACCTTATCTTTCCAACACCCTTTACGCGCTCTTTTCCCTTGAATTTTATGATGACTGTGGTGCCCTTATCATAATTTGGGACATCACCCACAATCACTACAACCTTCTTTCGGTCTTGTGCCCCTGTACATGGGGATACACCCTTCATATCCAGGAGTTTTATTATTTCGCAGGGCGCATATTCGCCCTTCAGCTTTACAACCCCTTTTAGGCCCTTGGCGTGGGAAACGCTAGCCACACCAACAAAGGTCAACAAAAAGAGGGCAAATGCAATCCTACTAATATACTTCATGGCTTATAGACCTCCTTCTAGTTATTTTTTGTGACAACCCTTGCAAGAGACTGGACCAGTGGCCTTTCCATCCTTTTTCATGGCCTTGTGACACGCCTTACACGTCTTGTGAAAGTGGTTTTGGAACTTCTTTGCACCACCCTCATGCTCAAAGGCGGTCTCAAAGCCCTTGCACACCAGATCTTTTGTGATGGAGTTCGCATCCTTTGCCCCAGCGTGGCAGGCAACACACGTAAATTCATCTGTATATGGTACGGGCGAATACTTCTCGTTTCCCAAGAGATACTTTTCCGCATGTGCCTTGTGTGAAAAGTCTTTGACCATCTTTTTGTCCTTGGGTAGGCCTGATATAGTAGGACATGAGGCCTGGAGATTGATGTCCAAAGTGGCTGGTATCTCCCCTGCGCTAGCTGAGAAGACACCTGCACACAATAAGCCTGTGACCATGGCCAATGACCGTTTAATAATTCCCATTTTTCTCATCATCTCTTTTCTCCTCCTTTGATGGAATAAAATTTGACTTTGAAGCGGCCGCCTCGTTTGATTTCAATCTAAGCAAGACCTGGCTGGGCGAATAGCCGATATCGGCCTATATGGCCCTGAATATAGGGCGATGTAGGGTCCTATGTCGGGTCAATGTAGGGTCGATGTAGGGTGTTTTAGAGGCACTAAAATGGATTTTTTTGAAAGGCCATCAGGAGGAAATCACCAGCTAGTGGGCTGGATTTATTGACTAGTGGCCCTGTGCCTGTGACATTCTTTATAAAATGGACAGTGGTGGCACTCTTCTATCTTCTGGGCATAGGTCCCCATTACCCTCCCCTCACAGAGGGTCCCTGCAATGGCCCAGCAGATACGGCCAAAATATGGATATGCAGGGCAGCGGCGCGATGGGTCCTTTTCAATACCACATTTCATGAATTCCCAGCAGGGGGTCTTCTTGTCATCTTCCTCTGGCTGATATGGGAAGTAGAGTGTAAAGGTGCTGCCCTTTTCCACACTGCTTTTGACCCGCACAAAGCCCCTGTGCTCTTCCATTATTTCACGCACAATAGAGAGACCTAGCCCTGTACCGATCCCTATCTTTTTAGTGGAATAGAAGGGTTCAAATATGAATTCGAGCCTATCCTCTGGTATCCCCCGGCCTGTATCAGAGACCGAGACTATCACCCACTGGACCTCGTTGGTAAACTCAGTACCAGTCTCAACAGTGATGGTGCCGGCCTCTGGAAGTATTGCATCCATCGCATTGGTTATGAGATTGCCCACTGCCTGCTTAACAGACTCATGGTCCAGGTACACATGAGGTAGCCCTGACTGATACCTTTCACGAATCTCGATCTTTCCCTGGGAGCACAGGTCGCAGAAGAAGGAGACGGCCTCTTTCACAGGTACATTAATGTCACCCCGTTTTAGATCGAGATAGCCCTCTGAAGACAGTACCAGGATGTCGCGGAGGATGGATTCAAGGCGTGCCGCCTCTGAAAGGATCACCTTAACATATTCCTTTTCCCTGGCCCCCTTTGGGATGGTCCTATCTAGCCTTCTCGCCATTCCCCCAAGGGCTGCCAGCGGATTTCTGATCTCGTGGGCGATGTCTGCTGTAAGACGGCCAAGGGCCGAGAGTTTCTCTGCCTCAATGAGCTTTTTCTGCACCCTCTTTAGGTTTTCTAGCGAGTCTTCCAGGCGCCTGTTCAGCTTTTCAATCTCTTCCTTGTCACTCCTAAGCTTTTCTGAAAGGAGACCCAGGGGAATAGCTATGAGATATAGAAAGGAGACCCTGAGTGCCAGATCGGTCCAATGGATATAGCCAGGATAGTGTGAGATGTTTATAAGGTACAAAATGGCCGCCAGGGTGCCCACCAGGAGTCCAAATCTCAGGCCAAAGTAAAAGGTATGGAGTGCAGTCAAGAGATAATAACCCAGGAAAAAGCTGTTGTCGAAGCTCGGCTTAAAGTCAGCCAGGTGGAATACAAAGATGATGTCAAGGACTAGGGACAAGATGTAGATCTGGCGGATGCGCTCTGGCCAGTGCCATATGAGCAGAAAGAGTAGGAGGCTATATGCTGTAAAGGACAAGATGACCAGGAAAAGTGATCTCGCCTCTTGGCCTGAGAGGGGTGCCAGGGCGAGCCAGGCCACTCCTCCAATGATGGTGATCCCACGTAGCGAGAGAAAGATCACATCTACTATGGAGAGCCTTTCCCTGAAGTTCCTCCAACTCCTTTTAAAAAGCCGATTAAGGGACATTTCACTACTTACATTATTTTTTGTTTAATAATAAATCTAAAATATTATATACATTTAATCATATAAATTTTTCATTATACTCTAAAGATCTTATTTAACAATGACAGGGCACGATTTTTCTTTAGGAAACTAGGTCGTGTTCTATTGAGAATCGGCCAACAGGGACGGTAAAACCATCCAAGTATAGGCATGTAATTTATTTACGCACCCAGGCTATTTTGTTACAATCATGGGTCATCATGAGTGTCCAGGGTAGTGGATCAAGGCAGTTGTTGAGGATAGATGGCCGGCGTATCCGTGCCATCAGGGAACAGAAAGGTCTCACCCAGCTGTACCTTGCATCATATGTTGGTGTCACAACAGACACCATCTCGCGGTGGGAAAACAGAAAATATCCCACTATAAAGAGAGAAAATGCACAAAAGCTCGCAGAAGCCCTTGAAGTAGAGTTAGAAGAGATATTGGAACGTGAAGAAGAGCCCACGGTCCCTGAACCAGACCATGAAGGTGGAGAGTCTACTAGGTCCAGTGAGGCATCTACACCCAAGCTCCAATTACAGTGGGTAAAAAAGGGGCAGGTGCTCGTAATTGGCCTTCTATTCGTCGTGATAATGGTGGTCTTGCTATACCTGGGCACTGGGGGGAAAAAAGAGGACGTAGAATTGGTCACTGCCACAAGGACGCTCCCAAGTTACGTGGCCCCTGGCTCACTCTTTCCAGTAGTAGTAGAGATTGGAGACCCTGGGCATGGCACATCGGTGATCGTCAAAGAGACGATTCCCAGGTCATTGACTGTGGCCGGCTACTACCCAGAGGCCTCCCCCCTCACCTTGGAAAAGGGCGCTGCCCATTGGATAGTCTCTGTACCCCATGGTGGGCTCAAATTCATCTACGTATTGAAGGTACCAGACAAGACCAAGATGGGGAAAAAATTGCGTTTTTCTGGGGAGATCATCTCAAAGGGGGCACGGAATACAGGTGTCCCCATTGAAGGCGACGTCCTGACCCTGGTAGGGCCATATCACTGGGCAGACAAGGACGCCAACAGTATCATAGACGATCAAGAGATGCTCGATGCCTACGACACATTCAGCCAAGTCGAGGTCTTGAAACCAGAGCTAGATGAACTAGAGGCCCTGTGGGCAAAGGGAAAGTACAAGTGGGCCATTAGAAGGATGCTCTTCTTTGGACAACAGGAGGGAAAGGATGAAGGGGAAAAATAGGCTATTCCTCAATTGTGTGGTTGTATTTTTCTTGCTCCAGACCAGCGCCGTATGGGCGAGCCAGAGGGTGGACCTGTGGTGTAAGGCCTTATCTGATGGGAGGATCTTGATAGATGTTGCCATAAAAGACCCAGAGATTAAGGGTCTTATAGTAAAGGCCACTATCCCCCAAAAACGGAGACTCATTTCATCCATACCCAAAGTGAGGCATTTTAAAGACGGGGTACTAAAGTGGTTTGTCGAGACGAGGGGACGAAACGAGGTGAAGATAGAGGCGCATCTCGATAGCGCCATTTCAGATGAGGAGTTGCATGTAGAGGCAATGTTTAAAGTGCCAGGAAAAACAGGCCTTATGACTATAGAGGCAAAAACACGTTGAGGAGGGATGTATGACGCGCGAAGAGATGGGTAAATACGCAGTTGACCTGTTTGACCGCGGATTTCACTGTAGCCAGGCGATCTTTGCGGCAGCCATGAAGAGACTAGGAGAAGGAGACAATGAAAATGTCATAGCCAGTCTTTCGCCCTTTGGGGGAGGTATCGCCAGCACTGGCAATACGTGTGGCACCATCTTGGGGGCACTTGCTGTAATTGGATACCTAGAAGGGAAGAGAGAGCCTGAAAAGCGTGATGGGCGCCACATGTGGAAGATGAGCTACAAGCTCTTTAAGGGCTTCGAAGAGATTACCAAAGAGTATGGGGGAACGCGCTGCCTCGACATCGCTCGGGTCGACTGGAAGGACATCAAGGCAGTAAAGGCCTTTAGAAAAGACCCTCAGAGCAGGAGGCAGGAGTGTTTTAAGGTGATAGAAAAGACCGCCCACCTCCTCTACGAAATCCTAGACCAGTTAAGGGAGCAACAAAAAGGGGTCTAGAGAAGATTAGTATAGGTATTTTCCTGCGTACAAAAAAATTTTTTTTCATAGAGGGCGAAGAGTTATCAAGGATGTCTCGTGGTCTAATTATAGATGGGGCCGCCATTACTTCATTTTTGGGCCTTGAAGCAGATATGAGTATGTGGTAAAAGGACCCTCGTCTATCCCAGACAGTCGGGGCGTGGCGCAGTCTGGTAGCGCAACTGCTTTGGGAGCAGTGGGTCGGGGGTTCAAATCCCTCCGCCCCGACCAAATTACTTTTAAATCAAAATCCAAAGAAATCTTTTAAAGGCCAAGCCTTTTAAGGTCACCCCAAGCTAAATCTTCCCCTGTTTTACATTCTGTCGGACCATTCTTAATTTTGACTTTTAAAGAATTGGATTATTATGGAACTGATGCTGGCATTAAAAAAGTTATTTCCTTTAAGGCTTTCGTTATTGATCTCGATCCTGTTGGTCCCTTCCCTTAGTTGGGGCGAAGATGCCGCTTTGGGCCAGCTAGTTAATGGTGCATTTAAGGCCTTAGACCAGGAGTACCAGGCCAAACTAGCCCCTTGCGTGGCGAGATTGGGCGCGGTCAGTTCTAATAATTCTAAAGACGATTTAGGGCGTGAAGACCTCTATCACATGCTGAGGGGGCTTGAAAACGATCTCACCAGTGCCAGGGCTAGCGGTAAGGGGCCGTGTGAGTATGTAGATGAGATAGCTGAACTCACTTCACTCCTCTTAGACACCTCGGCCCCGTGGAACTATGTTGGGGCCCCTTCTTTTCCCCAGGGTTTAGACGAAGAGACACTAAAAAAGCTAGAGTGTGGTGGCCATGGTACAATACTTTTTGAAAGCCTTCCTAGACTCTTTAATTACTATGGCAGGTATGGAAGATTCTATGCGCCCCTTTTAGAATATGGCACATCTCAGGATGATACCCCACTTTATAATCTAAATGGCCTCATTTCCCGCTTCATGTGTCAAGGGCTCGTGGACCTCTATTCCTTTATCTTATCGCGATATTTTGAGACAAGGCCTTCAGTAAGGGCCTTTTTGAACCAAAAGACCTTCAGCCCTGGAGATGAGTTTTCTCTCTCCATCTCTTACAGCCCTGGGAGTACCCCCGAAGAGGGACAAGTAGATATCTATGCTGCAGTGGTACGCCAGGGCATGGGCCTCTGGTTCATTACGCAAGAAGGTGTCCTATCAAGGCTATCTACTCCACTCATGGTCCAGGATGAAAACAAGGGGTCTGGACCCCACAGAGTCCTCTCATTTATCATCCCCCAAGACGCCTACTCAGGGAATTATACGCTCTACACAGTGGCAGTAAGACATGGAGTAGCAGTGAACTCCATTGAGAATTGGCTCACAGACCTATCCGTCCTCACTTTTTCCATCC
>WGBU01000116.1 GCA_015494155.1 Deltaproteobacteria bacterium
CATGGCGGCCTTCTCCTTTACGCGTCTATTTGGACAAGTTGACCTGACCAGGAAAATATAATCAAGCTCCTGAAATTTTAAACTGGTTTTCTCGCTTTTTTGAAAAATGGATGGGCAAAATAGACGATTCACTTGCCCACGGCTGTAAGTTCATGCTAAGGTAATTTTCATACAAAAAATATTGATAGACGACCAAAAGACATTGTGGATGACACAGGGACACATGAATTGGGTGGTGCTGTGTCGAGGTTGCCCTTAAGAGTTAGGTACGCCTTTTTTCTTGAAATAAAGCAGAGCCAGAAAAAATTAATATGACCTGGAGGGGCCGTTGGATTCTAATACATTAAAAGCAAATAATCACGAGAAGTTGCTCTTCTGTTTTGGTATGCCCAAATCGGGCACCACATATCTTCAGATGATCCTTGATTCACATCCAGAGGTCTCCTGTCCTCCAGAGCACCAATTTGACTTTATCATTAAGGGCCTATTCGATCTCTTTGAGAGATACAATCAAATACTTCAAATCGTAGATAATAGAACTGGTAAACAAGGGGCATGTGGTTTTCAGGGAGAAGATGTGGACTATATTTTCAAGGTCATAGTGGAACGCGCAGCACTTAGAGGTGCCCGTGGCAAGAGGGTTAAGTGGTATGGGATCAATGACAATGCCATCATAGACAAACTTGGTGCATATGCCTCCCTCTTTCCAGACTCCCTCTTTATCCATATTGTTAGAGACCCTCGTGCTGTGACCATCTCGTCTTGGCATCACAATTTAAGAGTAGAAGAAGACTTTTTGAAAAGGGCCAGAGACATGGACAATTGGGCAAGATTTATAGCCACGAGGTGGGTGGAGTGTATGGAAAAGTGCACAACCTTTAAAAAGGCAAATCCCAATAGGGTGTTGTTCATACGGTACGAAGACCTCGTGGACTGTACTACTGATACCCTCAAGATAATATTTCAATTTTTAGGTGTGGATACATCGAAGGAGACCTTGAGGGAGATCGAAGAGGCCACGAGCATAGATCGCTTCAAGGGCAATCCATTTTTCAGAAAGGGAAAGAGTAGGGCATGGAAAGAGGAATTGGCCCCAAATACCTGTTCTCTCATAGAGAGCATTGCTGGTGATGCCATGAAGAACTTTTCTTATACGCCAGTTGGAGGATAGAGATGATCGAGTTTTTTGATCTTACAGGAAAGACCATTTTACTTACTGGTGGTACCGGTTCATTTGGACGAAAATTTATTGACTACGTACTAAAAAATTACTCCCCCAAGGCAATCAGGATCTTTAGTAGGGATGAGATGAAGCAGTATCAGCTCATGCAGGAGATGTCTGACAAAAGACTCAGATTTTTGATAGGGGATGTGCGGGACAAAGAGAGGCTCATAAGGGCTACACGTGGAGTAGATGTCCTAGTACATGCGGCTGCTATGAAGCAGGTGCCCACATGTGAATACAACCCCTTTGAAGCAGTAAAGACCAATGTCATGGGGGCAATTAGTGTCATAAGTGCAGCACTCGAGAATAAGGTCCCAAAGGTCATTGCGCTCAGCACAGACAAGGCGGTAAACCCCGTAAACATCTATGGCGCCACAAAGCTCGTGTCGGACAAGTTGTTTGTACACGCCAATGTCTATAGCGGATTTGAATATCCGAGGTTCAGTCTTGTCCGATACGGCAATGTCCTTGGGTCGCGTGGAAGTGTTGTGCCACTCTTTCTCAAGCAAAGGGAAACTGGAGTCCTGACGCTCACTGACGAAAGAATGACCAGATTCTGGCTTACTCTCGACCAGGCTGTGGAACTGGTGCTAAAGGGCCTTTCCATCATGCAGGGTGGTGAGATATTCATCCCCAAGATCCCAAGTATGAAGATAACAGACCTTGCAGAGGCCATAGCGCCTGGTTGCAAGAAAAAATTCATTGGTATTAGACCAGGGGAAAAGATCCATGAGGTCTTGGTAAATGAAGAGGAGGGCAGACACACCTATTCCCTGGAAGACATATACATTGTTACCCCGAGTACAAAGATGCTCGAAATAGATTACGAGCGGCTCGGGGAAAAGGTGCCTGGAGACTTCATCTATAGTAGTGACAAGAATGACTGGTGGCTTACCCCTGAAGAATTGAGGACGATCTTAAGGGAACAGGGACTACTCATTTAAAGGCCATGATCCCATACGGAAGACAGTCCATAAACGATGATGACATAAAGGCAGTAATAGAGACCCTGAAATCGGACTTCATCACCCAGGGCCCCAAGGTAGAAGAGTTCGAGGAGGCGCTTTCAAGCCTTACTGGGGCGAAATATGCAATTTGCTGCTCAAGCGGTACTGCTGCCCTCTATCTGGCTGTGAGGGCCCTTTCCATTGGTCCAGGCAGCACTGGACTAACAACGCCCCTTACCTTTGCAGCCTCAGCAAATTGTATTGAACTCGCTGGAGGGAAGGCCGCCTTTGTGGACATCGAGGATGAGACACTAAACATATCGGTGGAGGCCGTTGAGGAATACTGTAACCAATTCGGGCCACCAGATGTGGTCATACCCGTGGACTTTGCAGGCATCCCCTCAGACCTTGAAAGGCTCTATGAACTAAAAGAGAGATTCGGCTTCTACGTAGTTGAAGATGCTGCCCATGCCATTGGCTCCTCCTATACCACGCGTAATGGCCAGAAGGTCCAGTGTGGCGCATGTGTCCACACAGATATGGCCATCTTTTCATTCCATCCAGTGAAAAACATCACCTGTGCAGAAGGCGGGGCAGTGCTCACCAATGACCCTAAGATGGCACATCGTATTAGATGCTTACGGGAACATGGAATTGAGAGGACCGGTGGATGGCGATATGATTTTCCTGAGATCTCCTTTAATTTCAGACTAAGCGACATCCATGCGGCCCTCGGGATTAGCCAGCTAAAGAGGCTAGAGTCATTCAAACGAAAGAGGCGGGAGCTATTTGAGAGATACAGAGAAGAGCTTTCAGACCTTGAGAAGGAAGGGCGCCTGATCCTGCCAAAAATCCCGGAGGGGACCGATCCATGCATGCATCTTTTTCTAATAAAGATAGGAGAAAACGCAAAAGTGGACCGGGATACCCTCTACACTCGTCTCAGGGCGCAGGGAGTTTTGACCCAGGTACACTACTGGCCTGTTCATCTATTTTCATATTATAAGGGACGGGGATATGGGCCGTTTCATGTGGCGGAAAAGGTGGCAAAGAGCTGTCTTAGCCTCCCACTCTATCCAGGGCTTACGGATTCCGATTTTTTAAAAGTAGTGACCTTGATCAAGCAGATGGTCTAAAGATGGATCAGGTGGCTTTAAGGCAAGAAAGAAAGACTGTCTTTTTCAGGGTAGACTCCTCAAGATACATCGGTACCGGACACGTCTACAGGTGCCTTGCCCTGGCCCATCAATTGCGGACGAGACACGGGATGAATGTTGAATTCATGGCCATGGCCTGGGATGGGAACATCGCATCCCTCATAGAAAAAAGGGGCTTCAGGGTGCACAGGCTAAATCCTTTGACAAAGGACATCTCAAGCTTTGACCCCTCTTTGTATAACTGGAGGGAGGATGCCCTCCAGTGTGAAAGAATATTGCGGGGTGCTGGTTCAAGGCCCATGTGGATGGTGGTGGATGCATATTTTCTTGACCACAGGTGGGAAGAGGCCATGGGGCCCCATGTAGATGAAATCCTTGTAATCGACGACCTTGCCAATAGAACACACGTATGTACATGCATCCTGGATCAGAACTATCCAGAGGACCCAGCACCCTATAGACCCCTTGTCCCAGACGAGGCCCTCATCCTAAAAGGCCCCAAGTACGCTCTACTCACTAGTGGCTTTGAGCATGAGAGTTGGGAGGATAGAGACCTCCTTGAAAGGAAGGACTCAAGCCACGTCCACGTCCTCATATTCATGGGTGGAACAGACCCTAAGAGGGCGACCATAAAGATTCTAAGGGGCCTAAAAGATTATTTTAGAAAAACGGGCCCCCTTTTTTATGTACTTGCCCCTCGCTCAAACCCAGACTTTGACGCAATACAGAGATTTTGTGAAGACTTAGATACAGTTGTACACATTGACTATGTGGAGGACATGCCTTCTTTTTTGAAAGAAATGGACCTAGTTATTGGGGCAGGTGGGGTGAGCACCTATGAGAGGATGGCCATGGGGATACCACAGATCCTTTTGAGTGTAGCAGAAAATCAATATACACATACATGCGCCCTTGCAGAAAATGGATTCGTCGTCTTTCTAGGTGCTGTGGATATGGTAAAACCTCAATCCATAAAAGGGGCCTTAGACTTTCTCTTATCAAACCCGCCTCTTATGGGCTTTATGACAAAAAGGTCAAGGGCTCTCGTCGATGGCCTTGGGGCAAGGAGGGTCTCAGATCTTATGGCTGCCTTCGGGCTTGAGGTGAGAGAGGCCACCCTTAAAGACATGTGGTTAATATTTGAATGGAGGAACTCTGAGCCTGCAAGGATGGCTTCATTTAACACATCCTGTATATCAAAGTCCGATCATGAGAGGTGGTTTAAAAGGGTACTAAAGGCGAGGGATAGAAAGATTTACATGGGAGTCCTGGGCGAAAAGTCTATTGGCATGGTGCGGTTTGACATCAATTCCCAAGGCGAGGCAATGGTATCAATTTTGCTTTCCCCTGAGTTTATGGGAAAGGGTCTTGGCTGGATGCTTTTAAACAGGGCTATAGAGGCATTTAAAATGGAATGTCCAGAAGTTGACACACTAAAGGCCCTGGTTAAAGAGGAAAATATTGCATCTAAGAGGACGTTTGAAAAGGCAGGTTTTTCTCAAGCCTACACCGCCTTTATAAAGAGGTTTTGAGCGGATGAAACTTTGTAAAAGATGCGTCAATCCCGACACACGTCCCAACATCTTCTTCAATGAAGAAGGGCTTTGTCCAGTGTGCCAATTTGAACTCCAGAAAGAAAAAGCGGGAATCGACTGGGAAGCAAGAGACAGGGAACTAAAAGAAATCATTGAGTGGGCAAGGGAGAACACAAAATCCTCATATGATTGCATTGTGGCTGTAAGTGGTGGAAAGGACAGCACCAGGCTTGCATGTTATGCCCGGGATGACCTTGGCCTGAATCCATTGCTTGTAAGCTGCCTCTATCCTCCTGAGCAGATGACAGAACGGGGGGCCCACAATCTATCCAATCTAATAGAGCTTGGCTTTGATACCATTGCCATAAGCCCTGATCCCATCACATGGAAGACCATGATGCGCCAGTCCTTCTTTCTCCACGCCAACTGGTGCAGGTCCACTGAAATGGCACTATACGCCATCCCAATCCATGCAGCCATTGCATATAAGATTCCTCTCGTATTTCTGGGCGAGAATCCGGCCTGGACCATTGGAGAGCGACACGGAAGGCTGGATGGAGATGCATCCAAGATGCGCTATTGTCACACGCTTCAGGGAGGTGATCCCACCCCACTAATGACCAAAGACATATCCAAGAAGGATCTCCACTTTTACACCTATCCCCCTGAAGAAGACGTTGAACACGCAAAAATAAGGATCATCTATCTGGGCTATTACATCAGAGACTGGTCGGGTTACAACAATGCACAATTCTCCATTGAAAGGGGGCTCGAGACCCGTAACGAGCGTCCTGAAGAGATTGGAGATCTCTGGGGATTTACTGGACTGGATGAAGACTTTAGAATCGTAAACCAGATGATCAAATACTTTAAATTCGGATTTGGCCATGTCACGGACCAGGTCTGTGAGGCAATCAATTCCGGGATGATGGATAGGGAGGAAGGGCTTGAGCTTGTAAAAAAATATGATGGAAGATGTGATGAAAGGTTCATAAAACGGTTCTGCGACTATCTTGAAATAAGCGAAGAGGAATTCTGGGAGGTCGTAGACAGGGTGGTAAACAGAGAACTCTTTGAAAGGGATGAAAAGGGCAGGTGGCGCTTAAAGGAAGATGCAATCGAGGCATGACAGGGCAGATAAAATAACCATTGGAATTATTGACTACGGGATGGGCAACAGCGGTTCTGTTGCCAACGCCCTGAGTTATCTAGGTATCGGGTGGGTAGTCTCAAGTGAGCCAAAGCTCCTCCGGGGACTGGATGGATACATTATGCCGGGGGTTGGGGCCTTTGGGGCTGCCATGAAAAATTTGATGGACTATGGCCTCGTCTCACTCCTTAAAGAAGAAATACTCCAGAAGAAGAGACCGTACCTTGGAATATGCCTTGGTATGCAGGTCCTGTGCAATGAATCCTTTGAACATGGCCACCACAGGGGCCTTGGATGGATCAATGCCAGAGTTGTTGAGATTCCAGGTAAAAGTGGTATCAAGATCCCCCATGTGGGGTGGGACGATGCAGTTGTAAGAGGTGAACCTCACATGTTCAAGGGCCTTTCTCCCAGGGCCACCTTCTATTTTGACCACAGTTTCTATGTGGATTGTTTTGAAAGGGAAATTGTGGCATCTACCACCACCTATGGCATTGAATTTTCCTCAAGCATACAAAAGGGGCATATCTGGGGGACACAGTTCCACCCTGAAAAGAGTCAACGAAGCGGGCTCAAACTCCTTAGAAACTTTACGAACTTTGTATCTGAAAAAAAAAGGGGGCGCTCTTGAAGACCAGGATTGTTGGCGTGGTATTGATAAAAGACGACTGGTGTGTACAGAGCATTGGCTTTGAAAGATACCTTCCGGTTGGACGCCCTGAGATCGCTGTAGAATACCTGAACCAGTGGGGAATAGACGAGATCATCCTCCTTGACATGAGTGCCCGGCTCAAAGGACAGTCCATAGACCCCGGGCTTGTGGCACAGGCCACAAGGCGGTGCCAGGTGCCTGTGGCAGCAGGCGGAAATGTTGGCTCCATTAAGGATATGGAAGCACTCCTTACCCACGGGGCAGATAAGATCGTATTAAATACCACTGCCTTTACCAAATCAGGTCTCATAGAGGAGGCATCAAGGCTGTTTGGTGCACAGTGTGTGGTGGTGTCCCTGGATGTCAGGAAGAAGGGGGATTCCTACAGGGTATTCACCCACGGTGGAAGCCGAGAACTTGATGGAGAACTACTTGAGATCGCGAATAAAGTAATTGAAAGGGGAGCAGGAGAGATCATGGTCCACTCTATTGACCGAGATGGCCAGAAGACGGGGTTCGATCTCGATCTTTCAACCCGGGTGGTGGGCTCAATCCCTGTTCCTGTGATCATCTCTGGCGGGGCCGGGCATCCCCATCATTTTCTAGAGGCCGTGGGAACTGGTCCATCAGGGGTGGCGGCAGCCAATTTCTGGCACTTTACTGAACACAGTGTCATCCTCACCAAGCGATATCTGGTAGAGAAGGGCCTTGACATACGCCTTGACACCTATGCAGATTACGCTAACAGGCGTTTTATGGAAGATGGCAGGCTTAGAAAGCTTCCCGATCAGGTGCTCGATGACCTGCGTTTTGAATATGTTCCAGAGGAGAAGATTTAAGGACCGATAGGATGCCATGAGATATTGCAAGCGTTGTGTTTACCCGGAAAATCACCCACTTGGAATCACATTTGACAAGTATGGCGTCTGCAGTGGGTGCAGGGTACATGAGGAGAAGGATTGGCTTGACTGGCACGAGAGGCGTGAGAAATTAAGATCGATATTGAATCAATATAAGGCCCACAACAGGACTGTCCACGACTGCATAATACCCGTAAGCGGGGCAAGAGATTCTTATTTCATTGTCCACGTGGTAAAAAACATATTTGGCATGAAGCCCCTACTTGTAAACTATAACATCCACTACAACACCCCTATGGGTATCAGAAATCTGGCATACTTAAGAAGCCTCTTCGGGTGTGATATTATATTTCAGACAGTAAGCCCGCAAAAGGTCAAAAGGATCACGAGAGAGACCATAAGACTTCGAGGCAGCATTTACTGGCACTGTCTTGCAGGTCAAACGGTATTTCCAGTCCAGGTTGCGGTAAAGTTCAAGATACCGCTCATAATCTGGGGAGCACACCAGGGTGTAGACCAGGTAGGTATGTTCTCGCATCTCGATGAGGTTGAGATGACCCGAAAATACCGAAAAGAACACGATCTCATGGGGCTTGAGGCCGAAGACTTGTCGGAGCAGTCTAAACTCACTCTCGAAGAACTCGAGCCATATATCTATCCCCACGACAAGGAGATTGAGTCTGTGGGGGTAAGGGGTATATATCTCAACAATTATATCCGCTGGGACTCAAAGGCCCAACACGAGCAAATGATTAAAGAATACGGTTATGAGGGAACGCGATTACAGCGCACATTCGACACATATAACCATGTGGACTGCTTTCACTATGCAGGACTCCACGATTATATAAAGTTCCTCAAGTGGGGCTACGGCAAGGTATCTGACCACGTATCCAGGGAAATAAGGCTAAAGAGGCTAACAAGAGAAGAGGGTATAGAGCTTGTAAAACATTATCAGAATGTTATCCCCAAAGACACACGGCTTTTCCTCGAATGGATTGGAATGGACGAAGGGGAATTCTGGTCTCACATAGATAGATTCAGAGACCCGAGTATCTGGGAGCGCAGCGAGAGGGGGTGGGTCCTCAAAGACAGTGTAATCAATCATATAGACGACCCAGGCGTAGACGATGTTAGGCTAGAAAAGGTGGAAACAATGAAATTTTACACGCACTACAGGGTGAAAGAACCAGGTGAAGAGGAGAAATACATTCTCTTTGGAAGGGGATGGGTGGAGAGATGAGCACTCGGCAACTCAACGAATGGAAAGGAGAGTTTGGCAGCGAATACATCGAGAGGAATCGACTTGAAGCCTGGAAACTCCCCTATGGCCTCAAGGCATTTTCCCGGATACTCGGCACCCTTGTGCCAGGGACGATCCTTGAGGTTGGGAGCAACATAGGGCTAAATCTCTTTTTTTTGCGCACACTCCTTGGAAAAGATGTGAGGCTCTTTGCCATAGAACCAAACCCCAGGGCAGTAAGAATACTGAAGTCAAACGAGGACATTGGTGCAACGTGTATCCAGGGCTCTGGCCTTGGACTCCCGTTTAAGGATGGGGCCTTCGACATGGTCTTTACATGTGGCGTATTGATTCATGTGGCCCCGGAGCATCTTCTGGAGATGACCAGAGAGATTGTAAGGGTATCAACACGTTACATCTTATGTCTGGAATATTTTTCCCACAGGCCAGAGGAGGTGGTCTATCACGGGAAGACCGGGCTCTTATTCAAAAGGGATTTTGGCAAATTTTATATGGAAAATTTCCCTGGGCTTATGCCCATAAGCTACGGTTTTTTATGGCAGGAAGAGCTCAAGATATTTGACAATATAAACTGGTGGCTTTTTGAAAAGACAGTGTAGCCATGTTTCGTGCACCATATTTCATTGCAGAAATGAGCGCCAACCACAATGGAAGTCTTAAAAGGGCGCGCGCCATAGTAAAGGCAGCCAAAGAAACGGGCGCAGACGCCATAAAGCTACAGACCTATACCCCGGACACCCTTACCATCGATTGTCACAATGAATATTTTCGCATTCAAGACCCCGGGAGCCCCTGGTATGGCAGGAATCTTTATGAACTCTACAAAGAGGCCCACATGCCCTGGGAGTGGCAAGAAGAACTCTTTAAGTTGAGTCACGACCTTGGGATAACGTGTTTCAGTACTGTCTATGACAGAAGCTCTGTGGATTTTCTTGAGAGGCTCGATTGTCCGTTCTATAAGATTGCCTCCTTTGAGATCACTGATCTTGCCTTCATCGAATACGTTGCCCAGACCCATAAACCCATAATAATGTCCACTGGAATGGCCGAAGTGTGTGAAATTAAAGAGGCAGTAGATGCTGCAAGAAGCGGTGGGTGCAAAGACCTTGTACTCCTGAAGTGCGTGAGCGCCTACCCTGCACCGCCCGATGAGATGAATCTCCGCACCATACCCCATATGAAAGAACTCTTCCAGTGTCAGGTGGGTCTCTCCGATCACACCCTGGGGATTGGGGTAAGTCTGGGCGCCATTTCTCTTGGGGCAGAGGTCATAGAGCGGCACATGACTTTGAGACGCGAAGATGGTGGGCCAGATAGCGGCTTTTCCCTTGAACCCCACGAGATGAAAGAACTCGTCAGGGAAGGATGCCAGTTAAATAAGGCCCTTGGTCATGTAAGCTATGGTGCAGGCAGAAGAGAAAAGGCGTCTAAAGACTTCAGGCGCTCCCTCTTTTTCGTAAGGGACCTCAAAAAAGGTCAGGTAATAACAGGAGAAGATATTCGGTCAATCAGGCCCTCTCATGGCCTTCAACCAAAATTCTTGCCTATCCTCATAGGAAGGAAGGCTAAGAAAGACATAATGAGAGGCACCCCTGTTTCCTGGGAACTGGTGGAATAACAATGGCAAGGAGCTTGAGTGCAGCCCTGGTGGGCCTTGGAAATGTTGCATGGAAATTCGACTGGTCGAAAAACGATCTTTCAACCCCACTTACCCATGCAGGAATCTACAAGAAAATCGAAGAGGTAGAACTTGTGGCTGCCTTTTCTCCAGACGATGGAGAGCGAGTCTTGGCGGAAAAGGCGCTGGGCATACCCTGTTTCCCAAGCCTTGAATCCATGCTTGAACACACCAGGCCCGATATAGTGAGCATCTGTTCGCCCACTCAATTTCATTTTGAACAGGTAAAAACATGCATTGAAAGAGCGGTGCCTATGATATGGCTTGAAAAGCCACCGTGCGCGTCTCTAACGGAACAAAGAGCGCTTCTTGATTATTTCGAGGAACTAAGATCTCCTTCTAAAATACAGGTCAACTACATGAGGCGGTACATGCCCAATTATTTACGGCTAAAAGATGCTATGAAGGAGGCAAAGGGGGGTGTAAAGGCCATTTTGATCTCATATTCCAGGGGAATCTGGCCCAACGGTTCCCATCTAATTGACCTTATATCATTTTTAATGGATGATCACTTCACTTATGAAATCAGGTGGGCAGGTGGTGGTGATCCCGAGAATCCATCATCGGTGTTGACACTAAATGGAACGATCGATGTCTTCATCCTTGGGCTAAACCTCCCCTATCACTGTATTGACATCGGGGTGATATTCGAGGACAAAAGGATTTCAATCCTCCACGGGGGGCTTACTTCCACACAGGAATCTGTAAGAGAGCATGAATGGTTCCCTGGTTTTTTTAGATTGGTCCCGGAGGAGACCTTCTATACGTCAAAGGAAGATTTGAGCAAGGCCATGGAGCTTGGCCTCCTTGACCTCATTCATGCCCATGAAACAGGTGGTGAAACAGCGAGCAGTCTCAAGACAAGCCTCATGGCCACAAAGATCATAACGGAGATCACTAAATGGCCAGGGCCATGACCCCCCATCTCTTATTTGCTGGTGGTGATCCTGGAGGCGCAAGATGCCTTTTGCCTGTCATAAAATCTGCGCTGGAACAAGGGATAGTTGTTAGAGTACTGGCACATGGTTGGCTTGAAGAACAGGTGAAAAAGATGCCTGACCCTGGCCTCTTGATGGATGAAGAAGAGCTCGCTAGCACTGCGCTTTCAATGCCTTCATCAGTACTTATATTTTCATCGAGCGTAAGTGACCTGCGACCCCTTAGACTCGCCATTAGACTGAAGGCCCTGGGTATTCCCATCATCCATGTACTGGATCACTGGTCCAACTATGCCAGGAGACTTGCCACGGATGATGGCATGGTCCTCGAGGTAGATGTTTATACTGCACTGGATGACTTTTCCAGGGAACAGATAAAGGCATCTCGCGTTAAGGCGCGCAAGGTAGTGGTAACGGGAAGCCCTGCCCTTGAGGCACTTTTTTTTGAGCTATCAAGCCTTGAAGAATCAGATGAGATTTCCCGCTTTAAAAAGGGCAAAATGGATAATGCCAGGCCCGTCCTCCTATGGGCCTCAGAACCTGTGACCCAGGACCAGGGGGATTCAAAGAGCCCTTCTTACAGGGGATACACAGAAGAAGATGCATTCTATTGGTTCACACATCTTTTGATGCAATTTGTAGGAGAAGACATGGAACTTCTGGTTGCCCCACACCCCAGGGAGGATGTAGCGAGATTGGAGTCGATCGTAGGGTCCTATTGGCCAAATGCCACACTTCTTAAGGCTGGCGAGGGACGTAAAGGTATCCTCATGGCCCAGGGCGTGTGTGGCATGGCATCCATGCTGCTCTATGAAGCGTGGCTCTGGGGAAAAAGTGTCTTGAGCCTTCAGCCAAATGCAAGAAGCCCGATCCCTTTTAGTCACATGAAAAGGGAGGAAGATTTCTTCCTGGTCCTGGACGTAAACAGACAAGGGATTAAGTTTAAAGAGTTTTTTGCCCAGGGTCTTAAAAAAAGTGAAGAATATCAACTTACTAAAAGAGAGAAAAGATTTGCAGCGCACATAGGGGCGGCCCAGAGGATATTGATGCTTGGGGTGGAGCTTTCTAAAAAAAAGGTTTAATGGGGAGGCTTTTTAGATGGATGATAGAGCAGTAGCCATAATACCTGCCAGGGGAGGCAGCAAGAGGATTCCCAAAAAGAATATAAGACCATTTAATGGAAGGCCCATGATCTCATATCCCATAAGGGCTGCAAGGAAAACCGGTATCTTTGATAAGATAATCGTATCCACTGATTCTCCTGAGATAAAGGAAGTGGCCTTGATGAACGGGGCAGAGGTGCCATTTCTAAGACCTCGAGAACTATCAGACGACTATACACCCACCGCCCCGGTCGTAGCACATGCCATCACCGCCCTGGAAGAGATGGGGATTGTCATAGACTATGTATGCTGCATCTATGCCACGGCTGTCTTCATTAAACCAGAGTATCTCAGAGAGGGCTTTGAGATCATGAAAGAGACCGGGGCCTCTTCTGTATTCTCTGTTACGACATTTGATTATCCCATATTCAGGGCATTAAAGATAAATGAGCACGGGAACCTCGAGATGATATGGCCTGAGTATGAACTCACCCGCTCCAACGATCTACCAGAGGCATACCATGACGCAGGTCAATTTTACTGGCTGAGAAAAGAGGAATTCATGCGTGAAAAGCGAATATTTGCCAAAGATGCAAGGCCTGTCATTATTCCTAGGAAATTCGTTGAGGACATAGACACATTGGAGGATTGGGAGAGTGCCGAGATAAAATTTAGGATCATGATGGAAAAGGGGGACATGAATGAGTAAGCTTGCCATATTTGGAGGCAAACCAGTCAGGTCCTACCCCTTTCCTCCTTACAGGACACTGGGTGAGGAAGAGATTGAGGCTGTAAACCGGGTCATGGAAAAGGGGCAACTCTCCAGGTTCATTGGAGCATGGCACCCTGACTTTTGGGGTGGCGAAGAGATCCGTGCCCTAGAGGAGGAGTGGGCCGCCTTTTTTAATGTAAAGCACGCCATAGCAGTAAACTCATGCACATCTGGCCTGCAGTGCGCCATAGGTGCCCTTGACCTTGAACCAGGGGATGAGGTCATTGTCCCGCCGCTCACCATGTCGGCCACAGTAGTGGCCCCCCTTGTTTTCGACTGCATACCGGTCTTTTCAGACTGCGACCCAGCTACCTTTTGCCTTGACCCTGAGAGGGTGCAGGATGCCATCACCCATCGCACCAGGGCCATACTGGCCGTTGACCTCTTTGGTCATCCCATTTCAGAGCGGCTCAGGGAGATTGCTAAAGACAAGGGGCTATACCTCGTGGAAGACGCAGCCCAGGCCCCTGGTGCCACAAAGGGTGGGCGCTACTCAGGTACACTGGGTGACATTGGTGTGTTCAGCCTCAACTATCACAAACACATCCATTGTGGAGAGGGAGGGATCGTGGTCACAGATGACGACGACCTGGCCATCAGGGCGCGCCTCATAAGGAATCATGCTGAATCCTGTGTGGAAGGGGCAGGAGTCGAGTCAATAAGCGGGCTCATTGGTTTTAATTTCAGGCTCACAGAGATTCAAGCAGCCATTGCAAGGGAGCAGTTGAAGAAGCTTCCTGAGCTTCTGTCAAAACGCCGGGCCAATGCCAGATGGCTTTCAAAAGAACTCAAGGATATTCCCGCCCTCTCCCCACCCGAAGAGGGGGAGGACGTGGACCACGCATATTATGTCCATGCAATAAGGTATGATGAAAAAGTAGCGGAGATTTCGAGGGATGTCTTTGTTGCCGCAGTAAGACGGGAGCTTCCGGTCATGGCAGGGCGGGAAGAAGACGGGGTTCTCATAAGAGGTGGTTATGTAAGGCCCCTCTATCTTCTCCCCATTTTCCAGCAAAAGCGGTGTTACGGGCGCAAAGGTTATCCGTTTACCCTCTCGGGAAGGAGTGAGTGGCCAAATTATACTGAAGGTTGCTGTCCTGTTTCAGAAAGGCTTCATTTCAAGGAACTCATCATCCACGAACTCATGCATGCTGGTTTGAGCATATCGGACATGAAAGATGTAAGGGACGCATTTTTCAAGGTATGGGAAAAGAGAGACGAATTGAAGAGATTATCCATACAAGACATCTGAGACTAGTCCCATTTGACCAGGATCACATGACAGAAACGTATCTTTCCTGGTTGAACGACCCTGTCACCATGAGATATTCCCGTCACAGGGGAAGAAGCCACACTATGGAGGATGCCCGGCGCTTTTTCCAGGATATATTGAAGAAAGGGCACCTTTTTTGGGCCATCGAATACAAGGACATGAGTTTTCGACATATTGGAAATATCATCGCCTACCTGGAGCAACAAAAAAGGAGCGCTGATATATCCATAATGATTGGGGATGAATCTGCACGAGGCAAAGGCCTAGGGGAAGAGGCATTTCATGCTGTCGTGAACTTCATATTTGAGAAACTGGCATATAAAAAGGTTACAGCAGGCACCATGCTGGAAAACAAGGCAATGGTCAGACTTATGCAGTCTTTAGGCATGAAAGAGGAGGCAAGGGATGATCAACATGTTTACATGTATAAGCTCAACCCTGGACTAGGGCCCTCCTCAGTCTCTTAAACACATCATCCCATTTGTCCTGCTCCCGTTGCCTGAAAAGACGCATAGTTGGATACCAGGGAGTGAAATCGAGGGAAATACCCCAGCGCCAATCTGGCACTAAAGGCAAAAGCACCCAGACAGGACGCGCAATCGCACCTGCCAGGTGTGCAACCGAGGTGTCCACTGTGATGATGAGGTCAAGGTGTTCCATGAGGGCAGCAGTGTGTGAGAAGTCCTTTAAAAATCGGGAGAGATCCACCACATGTGGAGAGAAGTCCCCGGGTAATTCTGCATCCTTTTGTAGACTGAAAAAGGTCATTCTTTCAAGGTCAAACAGGGGGAAAAACATCTCTGGCGGCACTGAGCGGCGCTTGTCATTGGTGTGCTTTGGATTCCCCTGCCAGCATATACCGATCTTTACATTACCTTTATATTGGGCAAAGATGCCCCTGTATTCATCCACCAGGGCATCATCAGGCACAAGATACGGGACCTTTCTAGGGATAGTCTCCCAATCTGTCTCGAATATTGATGGGAGGTCAAGGAGTGGCACATGATAATCACAATCTTTCACGTACTCATAGAATCTTTCCTTGGAGACCACCTGATCGGCCCCTTTGACCCCTTTTAGAAGACTCACTAAAGGCTCCTTCACTGCAAATACCACGTGACCAACACGTCTTTTTACCTCTGGGAGATACCGGGCAAATTGAAGGGTATCGCCAAGGCCCTGTTCGTCCCAGACAAGGAGTTTAAGCCCACTACCCTCTTCTCCACTCCACCAGGGAACCTCTGTATCTGGCAAAATGGCCTCTTTTCTCTTCCAGCGCCACTGGTATTCTCGAAATCCCTCTTTAATCTTTCGGTTTAATAGTAATACGTGCGCAAGATTCCAGTGTGCAGGTACAAGCTCTGGCTTCTTTTCTATGGCGCTTTTAAAGTGCTTTTCAGCCTCATTGACCCTTCCCAGTGCCCACAGGGCATTGGCAAGATTATAATGGAGATACGGGTGTCCGGGCTCCAACTCAAGACCCTTTTGAGAGAAGAAAAGGGCCTTTTCTGGCATATCCAGTTTTCCATAGGCGTGTCCAAGGTTCTGATATGCCTTTATAAATTTTTCATCAAGCCTGAGCACTTCTTCTAAGAACTCCACTCCCCTTTCACATTCTCCAAGCTCTACCAGGGCAAGGCCCAGGCCGTTTAGGACCTCTTTGGTCCTCTTTCCCAGGGCGAGGACACGTTCAAGACACTCTTTCGACTCCTCCCACTTGCCCAGCTCTCCTGCTACAATTCCCGCATTATAGATGGCATCCACATAGTCCGGCCGTAACTCATATGCCCTCTTAAAGTCTTGAAAGGCCCTCTCTCGTTCACCCAGAAAATAGTTGCACTGGCCCATATTGAAAAAGCAATCTGGATGATCTTCACCAAAGCGATCAAGGTACTCCTGCCATAGTTCCAAAGATTCTTTATACTTTCCTAAGAGTTTTAAAGTAGACGCCATGTTAAAGAGTGCATCTCGATTATTATTTGAGAGCTCATAGGCACGTTTGAACTGGTTGAAAGCATGGACATAGTCCTTGTTTTGAACAAACTTCAGCCCCTCTTCAAATGCCTCCTTCGCCTCTCGTTCTATTTCTTCTGTGGAAGGGGGTTTTAACCCTCCCGCCTTTTTCTCATAGGCTGCAAGTGCCTCCCTCATAGCGGCCTCATTGCCCATTAGACCATAGACCTCTGCAATCTTTTTAAGGAGTTGAAAGCGCTCTGGCTGTGCCAGAAATGCCTTTTCATATGCGGTTATTGCCTGCTCAAATGCCCTGTTCTCCAAAAGGACATCCCCCAACTCGACCCAGAGTTCTGCGGCCTTCTTGTCGAATCGAACCGCCTCCTCCAGAAACATAATGCCGTTTTTAAAATCCCCGCTTTCCAAGAGGGCCCTTGCAATATTGGAGTAGGATGTATGGGGAAGCCTTGATGGATCTTTGGTCAATTCTTCCAGCATGGACTGCGCCTCCTGGTGGTGCCCCTGGGCAGCAAGACACCTTGCACCATAAGCCACCACATCTGGTACCCACTCCCTCAACCTAAGCCATGATCTCACTATCTTTTCCGCACTACGCACTCGGTCATTTTCAAAGAGCCACTCTATCTCTTTCGCATATTCCCTGAACGCCTCTTCTAGCTCATTTTTTATACGGGATAAATCTGAATCTAAGGCGATGATCCTCTCTATCCATGCATCCAGAAGATGTGGATATCTGGTCCCCCAGTGGCCAGGATATGGCACACCTTCTTCTGGCTTTAGCCCCCCGCAGCGCTCCTTGATGGCCTTGATCCACCGTTTAGCGCACTCAAGCCTCTCTTCTTCAACAGCATGTTCAAGATGTGGGACCTTACTTGTGCACTCCTCCCACATGGCCTTGGCCTTTTTAAACTGAAGGAGTTCTGCATATAAACGCCCAGCTTTTAAGAGGAGGGCAGGCTCTGACTGCACCTTTTTAAAAAGCCCGTCATCGCCTTCTAAAAGATCCAGCGCCATGCCATAGAGGCCATATTGCATGTAGAGGTTAAAGAGTGCCAGGGGATCGTCTCTTTGTCCTTTCAATGCCTTCAAAAAGTCCAGGCCCTTTCTCATGCCCTCCTCAAAGAGCGATACAAGGTCAAGTCGCCTCTCATTTACAGCCTTTATGCGTCTTAGCTCTGCCTTCATCCATTCGTCATGGCCCTGTTCAGCCCTTATCCTTTTGTTATCATCGAGCCACTTGAGACTCTCCACCTGCATCTCGAAACCAGCATCTGCCACAGCCTGCCAGAGGTCTCTCATAGCATCGAGCTCCCTGTTGATTCGATCAACCTGCTCCAATTCCTTGGCGTTCCGATTCCCCTTGAACTCACCTCTTTCATCCCGTTTAATGACCAAATTTGTGATGGCAAGCGACTTTTCAAGGAGGGCCTTTGCCCGAATAATTTTTTTCAACATATTGGAAAACGCCTGATTAAGCCTTTTCCCCTCGGAAGTTTCCATAATAGTAGGTACTTTTAACGAAGAGAGAGAAATTCTATTAAGACTCTCCTTGAAATATTCCTCCTCTACCTGTTTAAGGGGCATGTGAAGGGCTCCTTCTATCTTTGCCCCTTTGGCTGTAGAGTTGATTATCGTCAGCCCCCCTGAATTATTCTTTATAATGTCTTCAAAGACCCTCTTAAGGCTCAACATGCCCCTATCGGTTGGATACCTTGATCCATCGATTCCCTCTGTATAAAAGACCTCAACCCCTTCAGGGATAGGGCTCTCTTCTCTGAAGACCGTTCCCTCTGCATGGTCTCCAGAGCCTTCTGTGTATGCAAGGTCCTGCCCAACCAGGATAATGGGATCGGCCCCCAATAACAGGGCAAGGCCAAGGGAGAGATGAGCCACTGACTGACAATTGGGCATAAGCACTTTTTTAAAGCCCAGAGCCTCTGCAAACCATAGTATGGTAGCATCATCTTGAAATGCCCAAACTATTCCCCATGACCTAGTGTATTGGGCAACCAGAGGAGTACACTTGAATGTAGTAACAATGAAGGAATTGAGTTTCTCGTCGGCCAAGGGCATGAATTTTTCCACATTCACGTCCTGATAGTCCAGGGTGGTAATGAAATGGGGAGAGATTCCTTTATCCATCAATGGGGCAAGGGCAGAGTCGCATGCTATAATGAGGGACCTTTCTTTGAGGCTTTTGAGATCGTCTAAGACCATTTGTAGCGACGGCCCAGCAGCCACACAGATTGCCGGCAGCCCCTTAAAGGCGTCTTTCAACTGATGATCTGAATATCCCGTGGCAAGCATTGGGAGGTTTGAGAGCCTGTTTTTGAACATCAAAGGGCCGCGAAGCCTGTTGGTGGCCCCTTCAGTGCTCAATTTGTTTAACAAGGCAAAGAGCTGGGCATCTATCCGGGAATAGAGCTCAGGATTCCATTTAAAGCACAACTCATTCCTTATGATATGAATGTCCTCTGAGACCACCTCAAGATAGACCTTTTTCCGCAAAAGTTCCTCTGTTGGCTCGCCAACTATGACTTCTACTTTTGGGTTCGTTAAAATGGACTCCACTGCAGGATTTAAAAGAAATGCATTAAATACCTCCAAAGAGGGCTCCACCAGAAGGAGTTTTCTTATGTGCCTTTTGTCCTCAAGTATCCTTAATGGAAGGTACCCTATGCCAACTCCCACCACCACTGTAAGGCCGGTAGAGTCGTCAGGTATTATGTCCATCTTCTTTTTTTGGATAGTGGATAGGCTTTCAATACCAATGATTGTCTCATTATTCTGACCTGGGCCCTTAATATATTGGAGGGCTACACCTCCTTCAGCGTCTTCCAACAATTTGCCTGGTAGCCTTCTTCTATCAAGATTTTTGAGGAGACCTATAAATTCGGGAAAACGTTTTTTAAAGATAAACTGGTTTGTCTGCTTCGGATCAAATTTTTTTTTAGTTTTAGAAAAATTTAAATTCACAATTGCCCCCAAAAAAAATTTAAGTTATTTTTGCCCCTGCCGATAAAGCATATTAGAAAAATAATGATAAAGAAAGGGGGTGAGAATTCTAGGCGGCCCAAGAGAAAAATATCTAAAAAAAACAAAGAATAAAAAATGAGGCTAAGGATAGCCAAGAAAAAAATCAAGGAGGATTAAAAAATGGCTCTAAAAATCAACACTAACATTTCTGCGTTAACAGCCCACGTCAATCTCAAGAAGACAGATTCATCTCTTTCAAAATCACTTGAAAGGCTATCGACAGGTCTTAGAATCAATCGTTCGGCAGATGATGCCTCTGGTATGTCCATCGCCAACACACTTAAGGCGCAGTCTACGGGATTGAGTCAGGCCGTTAAGAACGCAAATGATGCAATCAGTATCGTGCAAATTGCTGATGGTGCACTTGATGAAGCTGTAAACATCCTTAATACCATCAAACAAAAATCGATTCAGGCTGCTCAGGATGGCCAGACCCTTACATCCAGAAAGGCCATTCAAGCAGACATCGACAAACTCATTGCCGAGTTAGATGACATTGCCAAGACCACCGCATTCAATGGTCAGAAACTACTTACCGGTACTTTTACCAATAAGCAGTTCCAGGTAGGTGCATTCAGTGGCCAGACCATCAATATGAGTATCGGCTCGGCCCAGTCCGACAAAATTGGACAGGTGACCACAGCAGAACTCCGCCTATCTAATTCATCTGGTGGAGTTGTTAAACTTGGCATTCAGAGCAGCCTCAAGGATGAAATGGTGTACATCGAATCTGTGACCATGGCCATGGACAATGATCCATCCCATGGTATGGGAGCACTAGCTGATGCCATCAACAAAGTAAGCGGCGAGACGGGCGTAAGTGCGCAGGCCTTTGTCAGTGTAACAAGCGCGTCTGCCGTACAGGCAGGTAGCACAGGTTCGGACTTTGCTATCAATGGTGTTACCATTGGTGCCATTACTGTTGAGGCCAATGATGCCACAGGAACCCTGGTCAATGCAATCAATGCCAAGAGCTCTCAACATGGAGTTACAGCAGCCATTGATGAAAGTGGCAAACTGGTTCTCACCTCAAACGATGGA